>JAFUNW010000099.1 GCA_017472905.1 Bacteroidaceae bacterium | reverse complement strand
TGATTTAATGAATATGTTATTGCGAGATTATGAATGGGATGATATTTATACATGGGAAGATGTATATGAAATAGGGAATTACGGTAAATAGTAGGATTCTTTCCGTTTCTTACAGAAACGAAACAAGAGATTGGTATATTATATAATGTAGAATTAATTAATAACCAATCTTTTTTTATATGATGAAAACTACTATTACATTACAATCCGGCACTTCAAATCTATGTGCTTCAGAACTACAACTCTTCTTTTTGATAAAGTGCAATAAAGAGTCCAAATTGATTTCTACACCTTATTGTATTAAGGTAAACGAATGGGATGAAATAAATAATTGCATACAAGAACCTTTGGCCGGAACTATGCGAATCCGACAATTGGAGTTGTTGCGATGTCGCATCCGTTGGGATATTCAACAATTGGAATTTGTCGTTGAAGAATGCATCAAAAAGAGAAAGAAAGAGAGGCTTTTGAAAATAGAAAATATCTATCAAAATATCTGTGGAAAACATTCTTTCTTTTATTATATGGATACAGTCGTAAAATACTACAAACGTATGGAGCAAATCCGCACCGGAGAAACCTATCAATCTGCATTAAATAGCTTCAAGCGTTTCCGGAAAAACATCGATGTCAGTTTGGAAGATATAGAATCGGAACTTCTTCAAACATACGTATCCTATCTGAAAGGCAAAGGTTTATCGCATAATACTACCTCCTTTTATCTTCATCGCTTGCGTGCAACTTACAATAGGGCTATCGATGAGAATCTGATAGAACCGAAGTTTCCATTCAAACGAATCAACACTTCCATAGAAAAAACAGTAAAACGAGCCATTTCAATAGAGGCAATACGTAAGTTGAAGTCAATGGAATTAGACGAATCATCCTCTAAAGCTTTTTCACGCGACATGTTCCTGTTCAGTTTTTATACCCGGGGGATGTCTTTTATTGACATCGCTTATCTGAAAAAGAAAGATATCAAGAATGGTATGTTGACTTATCGAAGAAAGAAAACCGGACAAAGACTTCAGATACATTGGGAATCATGTATGCAACAAATTGTCAATAAATATCCGGCATTTTCGGACTCACCTTATCTTTTTCCTATTCTCACAAATTCACAAGAAGAGCGGACACAATATCATGCGACCTTGACTCGAATAAACCGTCATCTGAAAGAATTTGGCCAAATGTTAGAACTCAATATTCCACTCACGATGTACGTAGCTCGTCATTCTTGGGCAACAACGGCCTATCGAGAAGGTATCCCACTTTCAGTCATCAGTGAAGGCATGGGGCATGAAAGTGAAAAGACAACTCAAATCTATTTGGCGTCATTAGAAAACGAAACACTTGATAAAGCCAATCGACAAATCATCAATCTTATATAATGTTTCTTATGACTACCTGCAATAAATGACAAAAGACATCAGGGGTAATATAAAATCATTGGAAATGATTTTCCTTTTCAAAAATAGTTAATTAACCCATCAAAAAGAATTAGATTACCCTTCCGTCTCACTCGGGTAAAACACTCATTTAACCCGGGTGAGACAAATGTTTAACAAAAGTGATACACTTGTCTCACCCTTGTGAGACGGTATACGAATGTGACTTCTCGGAATAGGATATCAAGTTAATATACAAGAAGATACTATATGCGTAGGTTTAGGATTGTATGTATTGGGGGATTCTGATTACAATGTGCATCTTCTAAAAAAAGATGCACATTGTAATGCCGCAAATATAACCATATTTTTTCAAAAATAGAAAATATAAGTATAAAAAATATTGAAATAGATTAAAACTAAAGCTGTAATTATTTATTTCGAACTGTCTTCTAATATCTCTAATGAGCTAAATAAAGTATTGAGTATATTGCTTCTAAATGCTTATTTTCAATTAGTTATTTACAATCAAGATTGTTTTTGTTCTTTTTTCTTATGTGCATCTTTTTTTAGAAGATGCACACAGTGTGAAAATATATAAATTATAGAACGTATGAAAAGGATAATTAAAGTATGCTTACTCGTAACAATTGTATTTGGAGTAGGTGCATGTCGTGGAAACAGTGGTCAGAAAGTAATGAATGCTGTAAAAAAAGCAGCGCCTTATAGTGATGACATTTATAAAGCAACATCAAAGATTAAAAAATGTACTGTTTGTGATGGAGACGGAATCCTTAACAATGGAAAAACATGCATATTATGCTCTGGAACAGGATATAAAACAATAAAATAATAGTATTAACAACCCAATTAAAATTTTAAAGCTATGTCTGAAAATAATAGAAATGAGATTTTTAAATCTGAAGATTTTGAGAAAATAGAATTAGTTCATGATGATATATTTGTTTTAACAGATTTTGAAAAGCAAGGTTTTAACATTGTTAAAATTCGTCTAAATTGGGATGTCGCTTCCAATAGTGATGTAGATTTAGATATTGCTGCTGTTTTGTTAAACAGAAATGGCAATGTAGAGCGATATGAAGATTTAGTGTTTTTTGATGCTGGAATGCCTAGAAGAAAAGGGTTTGAAGATCCTGAGACGAGAAGAATTCCTAAGTATGAGGATATTGACTCAAAGAAACATAGACGTTGGAAAACAAAAAAGCCTATAGGAGCTTCTGATTTTGATCCGTTAGATGGTGAAATTTCTTTGCTTTCGGAAGAAATAAAACATAATATATCAAAAGAAAATTGGAAAAAACAAACACTTCCTATTTCATTAGATAATTCCGTGATAGGTTCATGGGATGATTTAGGGGAAGATGAAGGTGGTCATGAAGAACAAATGTATATTCGATTTAGAGAAATTAGTGGAAATTATTCTTCTATAGCAATTGTAGCTGCGGTTTCTAATAAAGATATTCGCAAAGAGAAGAAATTTGGTGATATATACAATCCGGTTATAACCATTATAGATGCTAATGATAATGTAGAACTTGCGGAATTTAAATTAAATAATGATCATCCGGAATGTGATAGTATATGCGTAGGCTTTGTCCAATTTAACCCTAATAAAGCTTCTTGGGAATTTAAAGCAAGTGAAAAGGCGTATACAGGAGGAATGGTAGCTGTTGCAAACAGTTTTAACAGATAACAATTATGAAGCAAAAAGAAATATTTCGTGAAGAGGATTTTGAAAAAGAACCACCTCATAAACCGTCTACAATATGGCGAAAATCCTGGTTGTGGTTATCTTTATTTTTCATAATTATAATATGTATTTATTGTATTATTAATTGTGATAAGAAAACAATGCCTTCTCCATCACCTTCTCCTAATGTAGACTCGTTAGATATCATAGATGGAAAAACGAACAATTCTATCATTGCATCTAATGATACATTAAAAAGAATCGAAAGTCCTACTATACCTCAAGAATCCGTAAAGACAAAACTTGACATTTCTTTAATGGCGAAACGTGTTATACGTGGAGATTATGGAAATGGTATTCAAAGACAAGAAGCACTAGGGGGGGATTATGAGATAATTCAAGAACAAGTGAATCGGAATTATCAAAAAGGAGACCTGTATTGGTAATAATAAACTTTAATGAGAGTGTTTCCGCAAAGATTCACTCTCATTTATAAAAAAATAAAACATGATAGAAATGAATAAAAAAGGACATTATATTGGACTGTCCGAAGAAGAAGTTCTAAGGAGCAGAAAAGAACATGGTGTGAATATTCTTACACCTCCAGAGAAAGATTCATTATGGTCTAAGTTCTTAGAGAAATTTGAAGATCCACTAATTCGTATTTTACTTGTAGCGGGTGTTTTATCTATCGGAATATCTTGCTACGAATATTGGGGATTAGGACATGGTTGGGCTGTGTTTTTTGAACCAATCGGAATTTTTGTTGCTATTTTGTTAGCTACAGGATTGTCATTTTATTTCGAATTAATTGCAGACAAAGAATTTTCCATTCTTAATCAAGTTAACGATGATGAGCCGGTAAAGGTTATCAGAAACGGAAATACGATAAAAATACTTAAAAAAGAAGTTGTTGTTGGTGACATTGTTATTCTTTCTACGGGAGATGAAGTTCCTGCTGACGCAGAATTATTAGAGGCAGTAACGTTGCAAATGGATGAATCAACTTTGACTGGTGAACCAATTTGTAGTAAAACTATCATAGAGGCTGATTTTGACAAAGAGGCTACTTTTCCTTCTAATCATGTAATGAGAGGTACTAAAGTGATGGAAGGACATTGCATTTGTCGTGTATTTGCTGTTGGTGATAAGACCGAAAACGGAAAAGTTTTTGAAGCTGCACAAATTGACGATAGCGTTAAGACACCTCTAAACGAACAGTTGGATGGTTTGAGTGATTTGATTACCAATTTAAGTTATTTGTTCGCCGGACTTGTTATAATGGGTAGATTGCTCGTCTTCTTTGATTGGAATTGGATGGCATTAAGCTTACTTGTTCCAACTATATTTTTCTTCTATTTGGTAATTAAAAAATTTGAGAATTTTAGTAGGACCCAATGTATTCTTACGATACTAGCATTCTTCGTTATTTTCATGGCAATGGTGGTTGGTATATTCCAACAACTAAAATCAGGAGAAAATATATCAGAGTTACTTACATATACTATGCAGACGCTGATGATTGCCGTAACACTTATTGTTGTGGCTGTACCGGAAGGTCTTCCTATGGCTGTTACTTTGAGCTTGGCGTATAGTATGCGTAGAATGCTAAATACAAATAACCTTGTACGTAAGATGCATGCTTGTGAAACAATGGGGGCAACGACTGTTATTTGTACTGATAAGACAGGTACGCTTACTCAAAATCAAATGAAAATTTATCAAACCAATTT
>JAFUNW010000009.1 GCA_017472905.1 Bacteroidaceae bacterium | reverse complement strand
CAGAGAAAGATGCAGAAGCCAAAGTGCAGAAGATTCATGACAAGTTCATCAAAAAGGTGGACGAGATGTTGGCGGACAAGGAGAAAGAGATCATGACTGTATAAAAATAACGTGTAAAATGAAAATCAGGGTCGGAATATTGCTTTCCGGAGCCTGATTTTTTTTATTTGTCTATAGGAAATCAATGCGAGGACTCGTCATAAAAAATACCGGTAGCTGGTACACGGTACGTACAGAGAGCAACGAACTGATAGAGTGTAAGATTAAAGGTAACTTTCGCCTGAAGGGGTCGCGAAGCACCAATCCGGTGGCAGTGGGTGACTATGTACACATTCTACAAAACAAGGAAGGGACGGCTTTTATCAGTGAAATAGAGGACCGCAAGAACTACATTGTTCGAAAAGCGGCTAATCTTTCGAAACAATCGCACGTCTTGGCTGCCAATCTTGATCAATGTATGCTGATTGTTACCGTGAATTATCCCGAAACATCCACAACCTTTATCGATCGATTCCTCGCTTCGGCTGAGGCCTATCGCGTTCCGGTGAAACTGATTTTCAATAAAGTTGATTGCTACGGAGAAGACGACCTGCGATACCTGGAAGGATTGATGCATCTCTATACGACCATAGGTTATCCCTGTTTCAGTGTGTCGGCACTGACCGGAGAAGGCGTGGATGCCATACGGAATGAATTGAAAGGGTGTGTAACCCTTCTTTCTGGAAATTCCGGAGTAGGGAAGTCTACGTTGATTAATGCACTGATGCCGCACCTAAATGTAAAGACCGGTGAAATATCTTATTCCCATAACAAGGGAATGCACACGACAACCTTTTCGGAAATGTTTCCTTTGCCGGAAGATGATGGTTACATCATCGATACTCCGGGTATAAAAGGTTTCGGAACGTTTGATATGGAGGAAGAAGAGGTTGGTCACTACTTTAAGGAAATTTTTTATCATTCTCAAAACTGTCGCTACGGAAACTGTACGCATACACATGAACCGGGATGTGCCGTAAGGCAGGCTGTTGAAGAACATTTGATCAGCGAAAGTCGCTATACCTCCTATCTGAGTATGCTCGATGATAAGAATGAAGAGAAATATCGTTCGGGCTATTGAAAAAATAGAATTTTATTTTAACCCTAATTAAATTTAAACATGCGAAAACTGCTTTTACTATCGATTATTCTGTTGCTGTGGATTACAAAAGTGTACTCCCAAACATCTTATCAAGGGTATCCTATTACGAATGAAGGGGCTTGGTGTTGGTTTGCAGACCCTCGCGCCATTCATTATGAGAACGAAGAAGGGACTATCAATGCCTCTTATGTCGGCTACATAGATGTTCACGGAAATGTCAAAGCCATGCAAATGAACTATTTGACCGGCCGAAGAAACGAAGTGCTGGTGCGTTCAGGATTTCAACCGGACGATCATAACAA
Organism: Bacteroidaceae bacterium; assembly: GCA_017472905.1. Classification (GTDB taxonomy): domain Bacteria; phylum Bacteroidota; class Bacteroidia; order Bacteroidales; family Bacteroidaceae; genus Phocaeicola_A. The sequence continues at coordinate 1,022 of JAFUNW010000009.1, read as the reverse complement.
TCCGACTTTCCTTGTCTTGCCGGACGAACGGGTGTTGATTATCTATTCACGCCATACAGATGAAGCAGCATTCTATTATCGGGTGTCACGGCTTCCGGGAGACATTACTACTTTGGGAGAAGAGAAGAAGATCGTGACGAATCACAATACAACTTACCCCTCTCCATTTATTTTGAGTGATGACCCGGAACACTTCTACCTGTGTTGGCGAGGATTGAGCTGGCATCCTACCATTGCCAAGTTTTCGCTTCCTGATGAGAACGGGGATGTAAAGACAAAATGGGGACCTTATCAGATTGTGCAATCAACAGGTGCACGTCCGTATGCCAAATATTATAGTAATGGTAAGGATAAACTTTACGTGACCTATACGACCGGACATCCGGACAATGAACAACCTAATTGGGTCTACTTCAATGTTATCAATATAAATGCACAAACCAATACCGAAGGGGTGGTGACAACACAACCCACGTTGGAAGATATTAAAGGGAACAAACTTTCTACCATCTCCTCCGGAGCGTTTAAGGTCTATAAAACGGCTGATTATAAAAGCAAATATCCTTATACGATTGTAGATTCTCCGAGCAACTTGCGCGATTGGGTTTGGCAGATAGTCTGCGACAATGAAGATCGTCCCATCATTGCAATGGTACGAATTAATGGTGGAAAAAGTCAGCATGAGTACTATTATGCCAAGTGGACCGGCTCGGCCTGGCGCTTGACAGATTTGGCCGATGGTGGTGGAAAGTTCCATCCTTCAAATACGGAGTATTGCTACAGTGGCGGTGAAGCCATAGACCCGGAAAATCCAAACGTGATTTATCTTTCTATCCCAACAGTTGGAGACTCCGGAAAGAGTGTCTACGAAATATGGAAGTACACCCTGAACGATGCCGGTGGCATTGTCTCCAAAGAGCAAATCACCAAAAATTCGGAGAAGAACAATGTTCGTCCCTACATCTTGCCCGGTTCGGCTGATGCCAAGATGCGGTTAAGTTGGATGCATGGCGATTATTATT
>JAFUNW010000098.1 GCA_017472905.1 Bacteroidaceae bacterium | reverse complement strand
TTGCCTGCCTGCTTTTTATATAACAACTTAACAACAAACCTATTATGAAACCAATCGTAAGCATCATCATGGGCAGCACATCCGATCTTCCCGTTATGGAAAAAGCTGCCAAGTTACTAGACGAAATGCAAGTACCCTTCGAAATGAACGCTCTTTCGGCACACCGCACTCCGGAAGCCGTAGAGGTTTTTGCAAAAAATGCCAAACAACGCGGCATCGAAGTCATCATAGCAGCAGCAGGCATGGCAGCCCACCTACCCGGAGTCATTGCCGCATCAACCACCGTACCCGTTATCGGTGTCCCCATTAAAAGTACACTCGAAGGAATGGACGCACTGCTTGCCATCGTACAAATGCCTCCGGGAATACCCGTAGCAACTGTCGGCATCAATGCAGCCATGAACGCAGCCATCCTTGCCGTACAGATGTTGGCCCTCAAAGACGAAGCCTTGGCCGAACGATTTGCCAACTACAAGAACAACTTGAAAAAGAAAATCGAAAAGGCCAACGAAGAATTGAAAGAGGTAAAATACGCTTATAAAACAAACTAAAAGTAGAATGGACAAACGTCTACCCCGTCCAACTGCTCCATAGACACAACGATATGATCGACCTATTCAACTATTATCGCCGCGAAACGTCCGAAGTTCAAGTCGGTGGCACTCCTCTGGGAGGAAAGAACCCCATTCGCATCCAATCCATGACGAATACCGTCACGCTGGACACCGAAGCCTGTATCGAACAAGCCAAACGTATCATTGATGCCGGAGGAGAATACGTGCGACTGACCACACAAGGTGTGAAAGAGGCCGAAAACCTGATGCACATCAACATCGGATTGCGCTCGCAAGGATACATGACTCCCCTCGTGGCCGATGTACACTTCAATGCCAACGTAGCAGACACCGCCGCATTGTATGCAGAGAAGGTACGCATCAACCCGGGAAACTACGTGGATGCGGCACGCACATTCAAGCAACTGGAATATACCGATGAGGAATATGCCAACGAGTTGCAGAAGATACGCCGCCGTTTCGTTCCGTTCTTGAACATCTGCAAAGAAAACCATACAGCCATCCGCATCGGTGTGAATCACGGTTCCCTCTCCGACCGCATCATGAGTCGGTACGGAGATACTCCGGAAGGAATGGTTGAATCGTGCATGGAGTTTCTGCGCATCTGTGTTTAAGAGAATTTCACCAACGTAGTTATCTCTATCAAAGCCAGCAACACCGTAGTGATGGTAAAAACTGTCAGACTGCTGGCTGCCGTCATGGAAAACGAAGGCATGACGTTCCCCCTCCATCTCGGAGTCACGGAGGCCGGAGACGGCGAAGACGGACGCATCAAATCGGCTTTAGGTATCGGAGCTTTGCTCTGTGACGGATTGGGAGACACGATCCGGGTATCTCTCAGCGAAGCCCCTGAAGCTGAAATTCCCGTTGCTCGCAAACTGACCGAATACATTGCCCAACATAGCGATGCTCCATACATCCCCGGAGAAGCTGCCGAGGAGTTTGACTACCTGCGTCCTACACGCCGCCGGACACATGCCGTAGGAAATATCGGTGGGGAACAACCACCGGTAGTCCTTGCTTTCCATTGGGAGGGAAACGATGAATCGGACCTTCAACTCCTGCCCGACTATATTTACACCGGTCGTTCACTTCCGGAAAAACGACAAGCAGTCCCTTACATTCTGGATGCCGATGTTTGGAAAGGAGAAGCAAATACTTATCCGGCGTTCAATTACAACACGATGAACGAGATAGACAATTCGGAGGCAACCGTTAAATTCCTCTTCCTCCCCTATCTGCTATTGGACCAAGCAAGCGACATCATCAAGCGACATCCTGAAATCGTCATCATTTCGCAAAGCATGCATCCCAACCGATTGGGCGAACACCGGGCTTTGGTACATCAACTGATGAAGGAAGGAATCACCAATCCGGTCATCTTCTTCCAACACTATGCCGAAACAGAGATTGAGGATCTGCAAATAAAGGCTGCGGCCGACATGGGCGCTTTGGTGTTCGATGGATTTACCGATGGTATCTGCCTACTCAACCAAAACAATTCCATCCCTACCCGTCTCGTTGAATCAACAGCTTTCGGCATTCTGCAAGCCGGCCGACTACGCACCAGTAAAACGGAGTATATCTCTTGCCCCGGATGCGGACGAACCCTTTTCGACCTGACCAACACACTCGCCAAAGTAAAAGCCGCTACATCGCATTTGAAGGGATTGAAAATCGGAGTGATGGGATGTATCGTCAACGGACCGGGAGAAATGGCCGATGCCGACTATGGATATGTCGGAGCAGGACGAGGAAAAATCAGCTTGTACAAACGCAAAGAATGCATCGAGAAAAACATTCCGGAAGAAGAAGCTGTAGAGAAACTCATTGAACTAATCAAATTAAACGGAGACTGGAAAGAGTAAATCCACCAAGAAGAGAGTATGAACAACATTCAATCGGTGTGCATATATTGTGCGTCCAGCACACAAATAGATAAAGCCTATTTCCAAGCTGCCCATGAGTTGGGTGTGCTATTGGCTCAAAAAGGTATCCGACTCATCAATGGAGCCGGCAGCATCGGACTGATGCGGGAGGTATCTGACGCCACACTGGAAGCAGGTGGTGAAGTCATCGGCGTGATACCGGAATTCATGGTTGAGCAAGGATGGCATCATACCGGACTGAGCAAACTACACATCACCCAATCCATGCATGAACGTAAACAACTAATGGCAGAACTAAGCGAAGGTGTCATCGCCCTGCCGGGTGGCTGCGGCACGATGGAAGAGTTGCTCGAAATCATTACATGGAAACAACTGGGACTCTATCCACACCCCATCGTTATCCTGAACACCAACGGCTTCTTCAATCCCCTACTCGGCATGTTGGAACAGGCCATCGAACAACACTTCATGCGCAAGGAGCACAAAGCCATTTGGCAAGTGGCTGACACGCCGGAAAAAGCCATAGAACTCCTCTATCAAACCCCACTTTGGGACAAAAAGGTTCGTAAATTTGCAGCGCTATGAAAGTCGGTTGTCTGTACATCATGCAAGCCATCGCCCACCCGATAGAAGGTCTTCCGTTCGCACATTCGCTAAAAGCCAATGACGGGATAGCCTGCGTCTTGCTTGTTTGTTTTTTACTTACAGCCTACGTTTTGTCAAACGACAAACGCTACCTGACACAACAACTACGCGACTTCTTCTATACTCGCGAACGCAGCAGCATCTTCAACCAACAGACAGCCAGCGAAATGCATCACCGTTTGTTACTCATCCTGCAAACATGCGTACTTACCGGTTTGTTGTTCCTAAACTACAATATCAACCGACATGCTGTAGATTCCACACAATCGAATGTGCTGATTTATCTACTTTGCTACACCGGCATCCTATTGGTTTTCCTTCTGCTAAAATGGGCCTTATACCAATTTATCAATTGGATATTTTTTGACAAAACAAAAAACCAAATGTGGCTCCAAAGCTATTCCTTTATCCTATCCATTCTCGGGATACTCTATTTCCCCTTGGCGTTAATTGCAGTATATTGCAATTCGTCCGTACCAATCAGCGAAATCGGGAGCTTATCGGCATTCGTTTTCATGAATTTCCTGCTCTTTTATAAAAGTTTTAGTATTTTTTTCAACAACATGCATGGCTTTTTCTATTTAATTGTGTACTTTTGCACCCTTGAAATTCTCCCAATCCTCATATTGTGGAAAGGAAGCATTCTTATCAACAGCATATTGACATTAAAAATTTAGAACATTGGAAGTGAAAAAGATTCTAATATCACAGCCTAAGCCTGCATCGGAAAAATCGCCTTATTACGACATTGCTGAAAAATATGGATTAGAAATCGTTTTTCGACCGTTCATCAAAGTCGAAAGCCTTTCGCCTAAAGAATTCAGACAACAAAAGGTCTCTATCTTAGACCATACAGCAGTAGTTTTCACCTCGCGTCACGCCATAGACCATTTCTTCCAGCTATGTGCAGAACTGCGAGTTACAATTCCCGAAACAATGAAATATTTTTGTATTACGGAATCCATTGCATTCTATATACAGAAATATGTGCAATATCGCAAAAGAAAAGTATTTTTCGGAAATACCGGAAAATTGAGCGATTTGGCTACTCCGATAGCAAAGCATAAAAATGAGAAATACTTCGTTCCCCTATCGGACGTTCATACCGATGAGATTAAAAACATGCTCGATGGTTTGAAAGTACAACATTCCGAAGCCGTAATGTATCGCACGGTAAGCAATGATTTCACGGAAGAGGAAAAGTTAGATTATGACATGCTCGTATTCTTCAGTCCGTCAGGTATCGCTTCACTATTGAAGAATTTCCCGGACTTTGAGCAGAAAGACATCGTCATAGCATCGTTCGGACCTACTACTGCCAAAGCCGTACGAGATGCAAATTTGCGTCTGGACATTGAAGCTCCCACTGTGGAAGCTCCGTCAATGGCTGCCGCAATCGAGCTATATCTTAAAAAGAACAAATAAGAAGTTCTATATATAACACCCACTTGTCAGGCACGACTTGTACAAACATTACGGTAGAACACACCATATTTCGTTGTACAATTCGTGCCTGATAAGAATTCGGAAACTTACTCATGACAGAAGAAAAAGCTACTCTCCGCAAAGCAGAACGCATGCATAAGCGTTCTATCATCAACAAGCTTTTCGAAAGCGGAAGCAAATCTTTCCCCATTTTTCCCATACGGACCGTCTTTATGCCCGCTAAAAAAGATGGAGAAGCTCCTGTCAGCATACTGATCAGTGTTCCTAAAAGACTTTTCAAACGAGCAGTAAAGCGCAATCGGATTAAAAGACAGATTCGTGAAGCTTTCCGCAAAAATAAGCACATCCTTCACTCTGCTCTTCAGGAGAAGCCTTACAACCTGGTCATAGCTTTCATCTGGCTAGACAAAGAACTGCATGACTCTACGGAAATCGAAAACAAAATGAAGTCGATTCTATATCGCATTGCAGAAAAGGATTTCCGTCCTCTCTTCGATGCAAATGCACAAACTACCGATGTCTCATGAAGCTTTTAAAGAAAATAATCATTGAGCTGTTGCTCATTCCCATCCGTTTCTACAGAAACTTTATCTCTCCGTTAACCCCTCCCTCCTGTCGTTTCACCCCCACATGTTCGCAATATGCCTTGGAAGCCATCCAAAAGCATGGTCCGTTCAAGGGACTATACCTCACCATTCGCAGACTACTCCGTTGCCATCCTTGGGGAGGTTCCGGATATGACCCTGTTCCATAAGATTACAGATATTTTTTAGCAATAAACTTCGAGTAGATACCGGAATTTCTTTGGAATGAATCATATACAAAATATCCGCCTCACAAGCTTAAACAACTTATGAGGCGGATATTATTTGGTTCTATAAAACAACAAGTTTTATTCTACGTATTGTACTTTTCCTTTATCGCGCGGCTTGGCATTTGGAGACTCTGCAGCATATCCCAATCCTACGCAAAGGGATAATTCATACCCCTCACTGAAAGCCAAACGCTTGAGAATAGGTTCGCAAGCCGGATTATCATTGATGAAGCGTACAGGACTACCCAAACAGATGGAACCAATTCCAAGCGATTGAGCAGAAAGCATCATATTCTCTGCCATCAATCCACAATCGTAGGCAGAGAAGTCATACGACTTGTCACGAGCAATAAAAACCATAATCGGAGCTCCTCGGAAACAACCGGCGGCATTGTCCATGTCCGGATAGGCAGCATTGAGCGCATCGCATATTTCTTTCATCACTTGTGGATTGTCTACAACTCGCACTTCCCACGATTGCTTGTTCTGTCCGTTAGGAGCATTGATTCCGCACTCCATGATTTGGTCGAGGAGTTCGCGGTTTACAGTTTCATTTTTATACTTTCGAATACTGCGGCGAGCCATTATAGTCTCTATTACCGCATTGTTTTCTTCTTTCATGATTGAATCTCCTGTTGGTTTGTTGTTCACACTTTGATTACCATTTCCACACGATGCCATAGCCATCAGACAAAGACATCCTACAAACATTTTGAATAGTCTCATAATCGAATTGTTTTTTACCAGTTTTTGTTTGAATTAATTATATACTATTGTATCTTACGCACGATGCGATTTCTTACGTAATTGGAGCACGCCACCGACCAAAACTCCCAATCCCAACAAGGCCAGTGCAATATAAGCAATGGTTTCCGTAATACGCAAAGAGCGAGGATTGAATACAAACTCTATCGTATGCAGCCCGGCGGGAACATTTAATGCACGCAAAATGTAGTCAGCACGTCCGATTTCCACCTCTTCACCATCAATGGTTGCCTGCCAGCCGGGATAATAGATTTCAGAGAAAACAACAACTCCACTCTTCGGCGCATTGGCTTCATAAATCAAATGATTCGGTTCATAGCTTTTCAATGTGATTGTTCCGCGAGCTTGCGGAACGGATATCAAATCTTTGAATTTATTGTCTACAACAGCTACATCAGCCGGATAAAGGGTATGCAATGCTTCTATCTCTTCATTGGCGTTGGAGACATAAACAACCGAATCAACAAACCAGGCATTTCCCAACGCATGCGGATTGTATAGCGGAAGAGTTCCTCCACCTTGTGCCGGCATAATAAACCAACGGGTATTCAACATGTTCAATACCGGATAGGCTTGTCCATTAGCTTGACTCATATCTCCACCCGTTTGAGAGGCTTCTTTGAATACCGTTTGCATTTCGCCTTGAATATGCTCCTCTATTATTTCTTGGTATCGGCGAAGCTTGGCCGCATGGTATCCTCCGATGCTCTTATGGAAATAAGATGTATTGTTTTCATTGAATGTATTGCCGGCCAAATTGAGCACCCTATAATCCAAAGCCGTATCTTTGAGAATAACTTCATCGGTTGCCGTTTTCCGAAATGCAGCCATTGTTTGCGCTTTCTTCTGGAATAAGTTTCGGTCGTCCGTATTCAGATAACGTAAATTTATCTGCCACATATCCAAGAGAGAGAGAGAGAGCAACAAAGCGATCAGAACGCCGGTTTTAATTTTACGGGCATTGTAGAGCAACACCACGAGCATACCGGCCACGATAAACCCAAAGCTTCTCCAGGCATCGGCCGTAAATATGCTTTGGCGCATTTCTGTCAAGTTGTTGATAATCGGAGTTAAATGTTCGGCCGGAAGTCCTGCCAAAGCTCCCATTTCACTGGTAGAAATGTAACGTGAGAAGAAAACCGATGGCATCAATGCAAAACAAAGCGACACAGCGGCAGTAAAGCCCACGCTGATATACAGACATTGAAGCATCGAAAGTTTACCTTTAACGTAAAGCTTTTGGTTTGAATCTCCGCTCTGCACACGATTGACAATTTCGCGCAAAGCCATCATCGCCAACAATGGAATGGTAAACTCTGCTATTACCAAAATAGAAGAAACAGCCCGGAATTTATCATACATCGGCACATAATCCAAGAAGAGGTCGGTGAATCCCATGAAGTTTTTTCCCCACGACAAGAGTATTGACAATATGGTCGCAGCTAACAATGCCCACTTCATAGGGCCTTTAACAATAAACAAGCCTAATATAAACAGGGTCAACACAAATGCACCCACGTATACAGGTCCCGAAGTTCCGGGTTGTTCTCCCCAATATTGACCGATTTGGCCATAAATTCCACGATACATCGGATTGGCTTTCTCCATAGCCTTCTCATTGAGAGCCAATGGCACAGAAGCACCTCCCTTTACATTGGGAACCAACAAACTCCAAGTCTCACCGATGCCATAGCTCCATTGGGTAATGTAGTCGCGCTCCAATCCGCTGCTCGTTTGGTTGCCGGTATCAGGCTTTACTAGTTCACTCTTTCCGCGCATCGTCTCTTTACTATACTCATACGTGTGATATAAATTAGAAAGGTTGATGCTGATGCCTATCAATGCTGCAACGATTAACACACCGGTTTGCTTGAAAAAAGCTCCTATTCTTCCCTTATTCCAAGCCTCTATGCCAAAGGCTATGGCCATGAAAAGCATGGGAAAGAGGAAATAATAACTCATCTGCACATGGTTGGCCCGAATCTGCAATGCAAGAAAGAGAGCTGTCAGAATCGTTCCCCACAACATACGTCCCCTATAAACCAAAACCATACCGGCTATAGTGGCCGGTATATATGCCAAAGTAATCAATTTCCAGATATGACCGGCAGCAATCAGAATAAAGAAATAAGAAGAAAAAGCCCACAGAACAGCCCCTAAAGCAGCCATCCATGCCCGAAAATCAAACGCACGAAGCAGGATATAAAATCCCAATAACAACACCAATAAATACCAGGTATAACCGGGAATAAACAATCGGTAGATTTGCTCTACATAACTGAGTATATCGGTAGAACCGTAGCTAGGAGCCATTTGGAAAGTTGGCATACCACTGAATATAGCATTCGTCCAACGGGTATCTTCGCCCGTACGCTCCATAAACTCTTTACGTTCTTGTCCTGAACCGATTCCGGCAACGTTGTCATGTTGTCCCAATACAAGTCCCTCTACATTTGCCGGGTAGAAATAGACAAAAGAGATAACTGCAAAAAAAGCCACGACTATGACATCGGGCAATATCTTCTTTAAAAAAGCCATAAATGTATGTAGTTTAGAGGAGGATTCCACATCCTCGCAAATTCTTGTTTATAGGGCGCAAAGGTAGTGTAAAACGGGAAAAATACAAAAGAAAAAGTAGAAAAGCTTTTCTTCAAATGGGAACAACCGGCATGACAGTAACAAATTTTAATGACTTATGGATAGAAACAACATGAAATAATGCCTGATGAGAAGTTTCATCAAATAGAGGTGAAAGCTGCCAACACGCAATACGTTGTGATGAAACACATAGTAGAAATTTGGCAAAGATGAAAGAAAAAGACACTTGGCAAAAGTGCCCAAAAAAAATGAAGGCGGCTTCATTGTCCATCGAAGCCGCCTTCGTGGAGCATTGAAGGTTACTTCATAAAAATCACACTTAAATCAAGGATATTCCATCATCAATTCGTCTGCCAGATAGAGGTCACTACGACAATGCAGGTCGGCAATCCCCGCTTGTAACAGTTGAAAAGTGGTGGAATGACAGAACAAATCCATTGCTTCGCCCAAAGATATGCCCTTCTGTTTGGCAAATTCTTGGATGACACGTGCATATTTCAATAATTTCATAACTCCTACTGCATCCATACGTTAATTCTGTTTTATTGCTTCATTAAAATGTAGATAACTCAGTCAACCTGCTATATAAATAAGGCTAAAAGCAGTCAACATAAAGCGTTAACTGACAGAATCGTAAACCTCGGTGAAAATACAAAAAAAATGAAAGCGGCTTCATCTACCTACGAAGCCGCTTTCAACAGCCAATGAAGCCGCTTTCGTTGGCAGATGAAGCCGCTTTCGCTAAAAACACATAAAATTGTCTTTTCCGCAAACAAAAAAAATTGGACTATATAGGAATAATCAAGGATACTCTATCATCAATTCGTCCGCCAAATAGAGTAGGTCTTACCGATACGGCGTCTTCCATAAAGCAATAAGTTCTGGAGACTTCGATTCAATACGCTGACGCAGAATTTCCTGCTCAGCCTTTCTTCCTATGATAACATTATTCATGTCATAATTATTTAAGTTTTTGCAAAGGTAAATAAAATCCTTCGATTCTTGGTCGGTAACTCTATTATTTTTCGACTTACCGATCAAGAATCGAATGTATTTATGAAATATCACATCTAGGGATAGTCACTATTTTGGTTTTAAAACCCTTTCAAGCGTAATATTTCGAACAGAAAAAGAGCTTTTGTTTCTTTTATTGTTCAGAATATTGCTATATTTGCACTGTGAATAGACAATTAAGAGAAATAGGAATCATTCCAATAACGACTTCTGTTATCGAATCGTTATATTCAGAACTCAAGTCACCAGACAAGAAGGTCGTTTGGCTTGAGAAGAATGGGTATATTATAAGATTGAAGAGGGGGCTATATGTTGTCAATCCTGAACATTCAGGAAAGATGCTTTCGAGTGAATTGATAGCTAATCACCTTTATGCACCTTCTTACATCTCCATGTCAACAGCGTTAAGATACTATGGCTTGATTCCAGAGGCTGTATATACGCATCAATCAATGACAGTGAAGCATTCTCGGAGTTTTCAGACTCCTATAGGAATTTATGATTACAAGTACATTGTCAGAGATGCATTTTCAGTAGGTGTAAGGAGTATGCATAAGGGTGAGTATGCTTTCTTGATAGCATCACCCGAAAAGGCTTTGTGCGATTTGATTGCAAACTCTCCCAAGGTCAATCTGCGCTTTTTGAAGGATGTGGAAAGCTATCTTGAGCATGACATCCGAATGGATATGGATGAGTTTTATAAGTTTGACGCAACTATTTTTGAAGAGTATATAAAGGTAGGCAAGAAGGCCGACTCTATTGCAACTTTATTAAAGTTCCTGAGACGATGAAAAATGAAATCTACGATAGTATGTTGTCACGTTATGAGCTGACAACAGAACAAAATAAGCGAAACGCTATTTTTGAAGTAA
>JAFUNW010000097.1 GCA_017472905.1 Bacteroidaceae bacterium | reverse complement strand
ATACAATAAGGTAGAAGTCCTGTTTTAAAGCTGTGTAACTTTTATTCCTCTACATCAAATTCACCGCTTACACTTTCTCCACTCTCTTCGTTGGTAACGGATACGGTGTAAACTCCCGTAGACAATCCGCTTACCGGCAATTTACAGATGGTGCCGGATACTGCAGGAAGGGACTGAGAATTGATTGTTGCTCCCGTAAGTGTATTCGATACGGACACTGTTGCCAAGGAGACCGTACCATTGAACTTCACATTCAACAGGCTGTTGTTTACTGTGGCGGTAACGGGGACGGAAAGAACACCCGAATCCGCAATTTCATTATTTGATAAAATTATATTGCGCTCCTCTTCTTTGGGTTGGTTTTCCGGTTCATTTACAACAAATGAAAACGAAGAGAGAGCACAACTACATGCCGCAAAAAGAACTAAAATTTTTCTCATGATTTTTAATTAAACTGATTAATAATAGGTTATTTGTAATACCAACTATATGTTTGGCTTTTCAAAATTCAAAAAAAGAAATAGTATCAACAAATATTTTTCATATTTTTTGAGGAACCTAAAAATCGGCTTATAGAATTTGACAAGATATTTTCGTATCAACAGGTCTGATTTCAAAGGATGTACATTGTTTTTATGTCAAATATTCAAAAAGTCCTCAGTTTCTACATTATAAAATAATAGGAAACAAATTTGTGTATATAATCCATTTTTAATTCCTTTGTAAAAAATATCTATTGGCTTATGAAAGCGCTTATTTTAATTGTTTTCAGTTATACCTGTATATTCTTTTATAGCTGTACAAATCGGAATGAAAAACTGATAAATAAAGCAGAAGCATGCATTGAAAAGCGCCCTGACAGTGCAAGAATTTATCTTCAGCAAGTAGACTACGATAGACTATCTGATAATAATCTGGCTCGATATGCATTGAGATGGACGCAAGCAACCCATAAATGCCGCATGGAGTTTGAGGACGATTCAATTATTAACCTTGCGGTCAGATATTACCAAGGAAAAGGAGGAAGTCGGCATGAATTAGCATTGGCTTGGTTTTATAAAGGTATTGTGCACATTTCGAAGAAACAACCCAAAGAAGCGGTGCAAGCCTTTGCAAATAGCGAACATTGCTTTGAACATGTTGAAGATAATCGATACAAAGCATTATTGCATGGTCACTATGGAACCTTGTTGTTGCAACAAAGAGCCTATAATGATGCGCTCAAACATCTGAAAACCGGATATGAATTTCAATTGAAGGGCGATTCTATTCAAGATATAGTGTCTGCTTGTATGAACATTGCATTGGTATATCAATTATTAGATAATAAAGATAGTACATTGGTTTACTATAATCGCGGATTAGCCTATAGAGAATACATTCCGAAAAAGAAATTATATCAGCTACTACAAAACTATGCCAACTTTCTTGTTTCATTAAAACAATATGAAGATGCGGAAAGGCTTTTGATTAATTGTAAAAATTACATTGGAGATTCTGAGAAATTAGATAAATCTCTAGGAACTATCTATTATCAATGTGGGCAATACGAGAAAGCATTAAACTATTTCTTAAAATATTTAAACTCATCGGATAGTACATCTTTAACCACAACCTATCTTCAATTGTTCAGAATATACAAAGAAATGGGGGAAAACAAGAAGGCTGTCCACTATTTTGATTTATATAGAACATTCAATGACGATCTGAATGAACGAAGAAAAACGTCAGAAATTCAATGCATTCCTCTTCAAGTTGAAAAAGGACATTTAAAAGAAGAAATCAGGAATTTAAATCAAAAAATGATTATAATTGCTGTTTGCATAGTTCTTCTAGTAGTAGGCTTTATCCTGTATTATAAGAATATCCGCTCTAAACATCAGAAAGAACTGAACGAAAAAAAGAAAGCTGTTCAAGAGGAATTTAAAATGAATTTATATAGTTTGAAGGCCGAGATTAGTAAAAAAGAAAAGATTATCCAAAATCTGACAAAACAAGAAACTGAAAACTTAGATTTATTGAAGATTCAAAGAAAAAATGTGTCAAAACAAGAACAAAACCTTGAAAGATTAGAAACAGAGAAAAAGAAATTAAAGAAACAATTGGATGTATTACATGAAAATCTGCAAAAACTAGAGCAAGAGAAAGAACTGTATGAAATGCCTTTGAAATTTTTACAACAAGGAGGAAATATAAATTCATGCATATTGTTATTACAGATTATAAATCAGAAAGACAATTTTCAAGATTCCATATTCAAACGAAAAGATTTTCAGACCTTATTAGAAGAATTGTTAAATTATGCTTATCCAGGATTTTGCAGACATGTTGGACGAGCATCTACAAACAAAAATATCATTCTTATTTGTTATTTGATAAAATTAGGAATTACAAATAGAAAGATGTTGGCTTATGCAACAGCTTTAACCGATCACACTATCAGCAATTATCAAAAAGAGTGCAAGAATATTATCGAAAGATTCGTGTAATAATTGAGGAAGTTGAAATCCTCAGGACGTTTTTTATTAGCTATATAATAGACAATCATCTGAAAGCCGGTTGCAAGTCCGGTTTTCCTGCTATTTAGTTTGAAAAGTATCCTTTTATAGCATTATAGGTTCAAGCCCAAAGTATCTTAAGATAAATGGCCAAGTATCTTAGGATATATGGGCAAGTATCTTAAGATACTTTTAAAGGGCTGTTTTGGCCCGGAAAAATGAATCAATCCAAGCCTTCGTCAAAATTCAACTAAATTGCGGAAAAGACACGAAGGCGGCTTCGGTGATGAATGAAGCCGCTTTCTTTTTTTTGAGGGATTTTATTGATTAACCGAGATGATAGAAGCCGTCAAAAAAATTAATAGAGAAACTTAAATCTTTTTAGAAATCTAAAAAATCGACCTATCGGGAAAAAGAAATATAAAAAACGAATTCTCACAAATCTTTTAAAAGACATTTTGATTTTATTTTAAGAATAATCCACTCAATAAAGCAACAAAATCGACAATATGATAGCGTTATTTGCATAAATAGGGTATGTATACAATCATTTTGCATCATTATGATATGCTTTATTTTTAGAACAAACTAGATTTAAAAAGGTTAGAAAAAAGCATTCAAAAAGGAAAATATCAAAAAAAGTTCCTGCAATTGCCATATTCAACATTTATTGCCTAACTTTGCCACTGAAATAAAGAAAAGAAATAATCTTAAAGAAAAGGAGTACTTCAATGGAATTCAAATACGATGTACTTGTGATTGGCGCCGGACATGCCGGCTGTGAAGCAGCTGCAGCAGCTGCAAACCTAGGCTCACGTACGTGTCTTATTACAATGGACATGAACAAGATTGGCCAAATGAGTTGTAACCCTGCAATAGGTGGTATAGCCAAAGGACAAATAGTTCGCGAAATAGATGCCTTAGGCGGATATATGGGGCTTGTAACAGATCGGACAGCCATTCAATTTCGTATGTTAAATCGGTCAAAAGGTCCGGCGATGTGGAGCCCTCGTGCACAATGCGACAGAGGAAAGTTTATCTGGGCATGGAGAGAAATTCTGGAGAATACTCCCAATTTGCATATTTGGCAAGATACCGTCAAAGAACTATTGATAGAAAAAGGAGAAGTCATCGGAGTTAAAACGCTATGGGACATCACGTTTCATGCCCGTTGCGTCATCCTTACAGCCGGTACATTCCTCAACGGCCTACTCCATGTAGGACGCAGCCAACTTCCCGGTGGTAGAATGGCAGAACCGGCTTCATATCATCTCACTGAATCTATTACAAGACACGGAATCGTCATGGGACGAATGAAAACCGGCACTCCTGTGCGAATAGATGGACGAAGTGTACATTACGAAGATATGGAAAAGCAAGAGGGAGAATCAGATTTTCACAGTTTCTCATATCTGAGCGAAAAGCGCAAGCTGAAACAACTTTGTTGCTGGACTTGCTTTACCAATCCGGAAGTGCACCGCATATTACATGATGGCTTGCCGGAATCGCCTCTCTACAACGGTCAGATTCAAAGTATCGGGCCACGATATTGCCCAAGCATAGAGACTAAAATAGTAACATTCCCCGACAAAGAACAGCATCAACTGTTCCTAGAACCGGAAGGAGAAAGCACACAAGAGTTCTATCTGAATGGTTTTTCATCTTCATTGCCTTTAAATATACAAATAGAGGCCCTCAAGAAAGTTCCGGCTTTCCGAGATTTGGTCATTTATCGTCCGGGCTATGCCATTGAATATGACTATTTCGACCCTACTCAATTGAAACATACATTGGAGTCGAAGGTTGTGCGAAATCTATTTTTTGCAGGCCAAATAAATGGAACAACCGGATACGAAGAAGCCGGAGGACAAGGGTTAATTGCAGGAATTAATGCACACATCAATTGTCACGGAGGAGAACCGTTCACATTGGGACGGGACGAAGCCTATATCGGAGTATTAATCGATGATCTGGTAACTAAAGGAGTAGACGAACCTTATCGAATGTTTACTTCACGTGCAGAATACAGAATCTTACTCCGACAAGACGATGCAGACATGCGTCTTACCGAACGATCTTATCAGCTAGGTTTAGCAGATTCAACACGATACCAACGTCTGCAACAAAAGAGAGAAGACATTCATAAAATCATTGACTACTGCCGAAAATTTTCCATTAAAGCATCTTATATCAACGATGCTTTGGAAGGATTGGGAACGACTCCCCTACGCCGAGGATGCAAACTAATAGACTTAATAGACCGACCGGAAATCAACATACAAAATATAGCTCCACACATTCCCGCTTTTCAGGAAATGCTTAATCAAATTCAAGAGCGCAAAGAAGAGACCATTGAGGCAGCAGAAATCAAGATTAAGTATAGAGGATATATCGAACGCGAACAATTGATTGCAGAAAAAATGATGCGCTTGGAAAACATTCGGATCAAAGGAAAGTTTGACTACGCATCCTTGAATTCCCTGTCAACCGAAGCCAGACAGAAACTAATCAAAATAGAGCCTGAAACGTTAGCACAAGCAAGCCGTATTCCGGGAGTTTCTCCAAGCGACATCAATGTCCTGCTTGTATTATTGGGACGTTAACCGGAATAGATGTTCCACGTGAAACAAACAAATTAAGAAAACAATATAAAACACTGGTTATGAATAAAGAAGAGCTCATTAAAAACCTTAGAACCGTACCAAACTTTCCTATTCCCGGAATATTATTCTATGATGTAACTACTCTTTTTAAAAATCCTACTTGTCTGCGATATTTGGAGGACACCCTTTACGATTTGTACAAAGACAAGGGTATTACCAAAGTTGTAGGAATAGAATCGCGCGGCTTTATTTTAGGAGCTGCATTAGCCATGCGACTGGGAGCAGGGTTCATTCCTGCACGCAAACCGGGAAAACTTCCGGCAGAAACAATTCAGGAGGTGTTCAACAAAGAATATGGGACAGACTCTATCGAAATACATAAAGACGCTATTGAAAAAGAGGATGTAGTATTAATCCATGATGATTTATTAGCCACCGGAGGCACAGCCAAGGCTGCCTATAATCTAGTACAAAGATTCTCTCCGCAACAAACGTTCATCAATTTCATTATCGAACTGACCGATTTAAAAGGACGTAATCTATTCCAACCAGAAACAGAAATTACATCCATATTAAAACTCGAAGGGGAATAAACAAATAGAAATGACGGAACTTGAACTGAATACTAACGACTATTTGCGAGGCATCGTAATGAATCTTCCTGAAAGTCCCGGATGCTATCAGTATCTGGATAAGGAAAAGAACATCATTTACGTAGGAAAAGCCAAGAACCTTCGGCGAAGAGTCTATTCTTATTTCAGTAAAGAGCATGAACCCGGGAAAACACGCATCTTGGTTAGCAAAATAACAGATATAAAATATGTTGTCGTAAAGAGCGAAGAAGATGCTCTTTTATTGGAAAACAACCTGATAAAAAAGTACAAACCTCGCTACAATGTATTGCTAAAGGACGACAAAACCTACCCATCTATCTGCATCAGCAATGAATATTTTCCAAGAATCTACCCCACCAGACGAATCATCCGAGACGGTTCTACTTATTTTGGGCCTTATAGCCATATCCCTACCATGAATGGATTGTTAGCCCTCATACGCAAGCTATATCCCATACGAACCTGCCATTTAGGTCTTACTCCAGAAGCCATTAAAAACAATCGATTTAAAGTCTGCTTGGAATACCACATCAAAAACTGTCTAGGACCCTGCATCGGAGAACAATCGCATGAAGAATACATGAAAAGTATTCAGGAAATCCGAGAAATCCTACGAGGGAATGTGCAGGAGTTGACACGAAGCATGATGCAAGAGATGCAAACATTGGCAAACGAAATGCACTTTGAAGAAGCACAAGCAATCAAAGAGCGCTATCAATTCATCAAGAATTTCCAAGCAAAAAGCGAGGTTGTAAGCAATTCGCTCCACAACATTGATGTCTTCTCTATCGAACAGGATGAAGAATCGGCATTCATCAATTATCTACACATAGCACAAGGTTCTATTAATCAAGCGTTTACTTTTGAATACAAAAGACGACTAGAGGAAAGCAAAGAAGAACTTCTGCAATTGGGAATCATTGAAATGCGCGAACGATACAAAAGTCTTTCTCGTGAGATTATCGTTCCGTTTGAATTGAATTTAGAACTTAATAATGTAACTTTTACTATACCCCAACGAGGAGAAAAGAAGAAGTTACTAGACCTTTCGATTCTTAATGTAAAACAGTATCGTGCCGACCGAATGAAACAAGCTGAAAAGCTAAATCCGGAACAAAAGAGTGTTAGACTTATGAAAGAGATACAAGCTGCCTTGGGAATGAAAAAAATGCCGATACAAATCGAATGCTTCGACAACTCTAATATTTCCGGAAGCGATGCTGTTGCTGCTTGTGTAGTATTCAAGAAAGCCAAACCCAGCAAACAAGACTATCGCAAATACAACCTCAAGACGGTCGTTGGCCCCGATGACTATGCCTCCATGCAGGAAGTGGTACGCAGGCGTTACAGCCGAGCCATAGAAGAGGGCACTCCCCTACCCGACCTCATCATTACAGATGGAGGAAAAGGACAGATGGAGACGGTACGTCAAGTAATCGAAGATGAATTACATTTACAAATCCCTATAGCCGGACTAGCAAAAGACGACAAACACAGAACCCGAGAATTACTTTTCGGATTCCCACCATTAACTATCGGACTGAAACAAAACACTCCCCTTTTCCACTTATTGGAACAAATACAGAATGAGGTACACCGATTTGCCATTACTTTCCATCGCGACAAACGCAGTAAAAGGCAAACAGCTTCAATCCTCGACACAATCAACGGAATCGGAGAAAAAACAAAATCTACCCTATTGAAACAATTCAAAAGCGTGAAACGTATCCGCGAAGCTACTGAGGAGGAGATTGCCTCCGTCATCGGTCCGGCCAAAGCCAAGATACTCGTAGTGGGATTGAAGGAGACCTAATACCTCCAAACAAAGCCCAAAATACGTGCAAATTTCCGTCCTTCCGCCCGAAAAGATGAAAATATCGCAAGGATTTTGCGTCAATATTCCAATCATCCAACTGATTTTCAATATTATAAGTTCGCTTTTCTTTGCTCACATTTTCAAGCAAAATAGAATATTCACAAGCAAAAGGTCCAAACGAACCGGTAAAAGAGCAGGAAAGCTTCTGAAGATATAGACGTTAAAACCAAAAGACTTAAATCCTAGCGATAAGATCTAAATATTCAATGAGCAACATTCTTCACTGATAACGAAAGTACTAAAAACGAGTTATAGAGAAATACAAAAGGAAAATACTCTTCCGTAACTCATTATTTTATACCTTTGCAGCAGAATTTAAAGCATTTCGACATGAAAGCGGAGATTGTTGGAAACGAAAAATGAAATAAACAAATAATTCCCATGTCTATAGAAACCCTTATGGTTGAGTGCCAAACAGAAATTTCCCGCATCAAGGAGAGTCAATGCCGGTTGCACCGACACATCCGGTGGATAAGTATGCTCCGTCTGGTCCTTTTTCTAACGGCCTTGTTGAGCATCTGCTTTTATATTGCGGGACAGAAGACACCCCTGCTACCCGCCATCAGCGTAGTGGGATTCATGCTCTTCCTCGCATTAGTGAAATACCACACAAGACTGTTTGCCCACTATTCTTATGATGAAATCAGACTCTCGGTCTGTCGGGGTGATTTGGCCCATTTGTCTGAAGACTATTCAGGGCAGAGGGACGGAAAGGAATATGTGAACACAGGACACGACTATGCCCATGACATTGACCTTTACGGACAGAATTCGCTTTTCCAGATGATAAACCGCACGTGTAGCGATGTGGGGAGTCACCGGTTATCCGATTTGTTGGGAAAGCCTCTGACTGAAGCAAAAGCGATTCGCGAAAGGCAACAGCTCTTACAAAAGATGACTACGAACGGAGAATTCCTGACCCGCTTCCGTGTAGAGATGCTGACCGCCGCCGCAGAAGACTATCGAACAAACGGAAACAAGGGAGATGAGACACTGCTTCTCTTGGACAACCCCGGTTGGGACGCTTGGGCGACTCAGCCCGACAGTTTTGCAGGCAAATGGATTTACCGCCTGCTCATTCCTTTGTCTGCATGCATCAATCTGCTGGTATGGGGAGCGGTCATAGGAGGCATGGCATCCTATTCACAAGCCCTACTCGTCACCGTGATGTTTGCCACCGTAGCATCTATCTTCACCACCCACATCACCCGCAAGCAACAAGAGTTCAGCTACCGCTTGCGCACTCTGTCGCTGATCGCCCCTGCCATCGGACTTGTCGAGCAAATATCGGTATTCAACCTTACGGATGCTTCTGCTTCATCGGCCATCCGGCGTTTGCACAAGCTGATGGATGTCCTCGACAGGCGGAACAACGTCCTGCTTCTCTTCCTTTTGAACGGTCTTTTCTTTTGGGAAATATATCAGATGATTCGGCTCGAAGAGTGGAAACGAACGTACGCCACCCACATCCCCTCGTGGATGGATGCTTTGGCACAAGCTGACGCCTACACATCAATGGCCCTGTTTGCTCGTCATCATCCCGACTATACATGGCCCGAAGTAAAAGACACAAGGTTCATCTACCAAGCTACCTCGCTGAGCCATCCACTGATGAAGCGTGGCACGTGTGTGGCCAATCCCATAGAGATTATCGGAAATCCCTTTTTCCTCGTTATCACCGGTGCTAACATGGCGGGAAAGAGCACCTACCTGCGCACCATCTCAGTCAACTACCTATTGGCCTGCGTGGGATTGCCCGTATGTGGCGAGGGAATGACTTTCACTCCTGCCCGTTTGCTCACCAGCCTACGCACAGCCGACAGTCTCAGCAACGGGGAGTCGTACTTCTTTGCCGAACTAAAAAGGATGAAGCTCATCATCGACTCTTTGAAAGCGGGTGAACGCCTTTTCATCGTACTTGATGAAATATTGCGTGGCACCAACTCTGTGGATAAGCAGAAAGGCTCTTTGGCTTTGCTGAAACAACTCATCCACCTACAGGCTAACGGCATTATTGCCACCCACGATCTACTCCTTGGAACTTTGGCCGACCATTATCCCACTCATATACGCAATCATTGTTTCGAGGCCGACATCCAGAACAACCAACTCACTTTCCCCTATCGTCTCCGTCCCGGTATTGCCCAAAACATGAACGCTTGTTTCTTGATGCAACAGATGGGAATCGGAAACGGAGAATGGTAAAAGCAAGAAAAGCATCTATGTCTCTCGCTATTCCTTTGTTAAATTTTTGCCCCTAAAAACAATAAACAACACTATGCGAACAGTTATTCAACGCGTAAGCCACGCATCTGTAAGTATCAATGGAATGATAAAATCAGCTATTCAAAAAGGACTACTAGTGCTTGTCGGCATAGAAGAGACCGACACAGAAGATGACATCCGATGGCTCTGCAAGAAGATTGTAGGGTTGCGAATATTTGATGACGAACAAGGAGTTATGAACCGAAGTATACTAGATATCGGAGGAGAGATTTTAGTCATCAGTCAATTCACTCTATTTGCATCAACCAAAAAAGGAAATAGACCATCCTACATTCGTGCAGCCAAACCGGATATTTCCGTTCCACTTTATGAACAATTCTGCACAGAACTCTCCAATATCCTCGGTAAAAATATAGGAACAGGCGAATTCGGTGCTGACATGAAAATAGAATTGCTAAACGATGGACCGGTAACGATTTGCATGGATACAAAGAACAAAGAATAATATGACCCTACAAGAAGCACAAGAACGCGTTGACCTTTGGATAAAGGCCTACGGTGTACGCTATTTCAGCGAACTGACAAACATGGCTTGTCTCACAGAAGAAGTAGGTGAGCTAGCACGTATCATGGCACGTACCTACGGTGATCAATCGTTCAAAAAGAACGAGAAGTACGACTTAGGTGATGAAATGGCTGATGTCCTTTGGGTTCTCCTTTGCCTGGCCAATCAAACGGGAGTAAATCTCACCGAAGCCTTCGAGCGCAACCTGCAGAAAAAGACAGAGCGTGACAAAACTAGACATCTAGAGAATGAGAAGTTGAAGAAATAAGATACAAAACTTTGTAAAAAGATTGTTATTTTCAGAATAAAGCAATACCTTTGTCTGATATAAACCGAATGATTTGGTAACTTATGGCAAATTATATCCGATTTGATTGGGCTATGAAACGGCTATTACGCAACAAAGCAAACTTTGGCGTAATAGAAGGGCTGTTGACTACTCTCTTAAATGAAAAAATTACAATTCAGCGATTATTGGAAAGTGAAAGTAATCAAGAAGATGAGTACGATAAATACAATCGTGTAGACATCCTCGCAGAAGACAGCAAAGGACAATTGATATTATTTGAAATTCAAAACAACAATGAGTATGCCTATTTTCAACGTATGCTTTTCGGAGTATCCAAATTGGTAACAGAATACATACAACGTGGACAAGGATACGAAAATATACGTAAGGTATATAGCATCAATATCGTCTATTTTGCCTTAGGAGCAGGAAAAGACACCGTCTATCACGGAACTACGGAATTCCGAGGTATACACGACAATGATATCCTACAACTCTCTCCTTTCCAACGAGAGAAGTTCAAAGTTGATACCGTCAGCCAACTATATCCTGAATACTACATTTTACGAGTAAACGACTTTAATAAATGGTCCAAAATTCCCCTTGAACAGTGGATATACTTCCTTAATACAGGTGAAATCCCCGATGATGCAGATGCACCCGGATTGGGAGAAGCACGTAAACGACTGAATGTAAATTCACTCTCTAAAGATGAGAAGAATGCCTATTACCGTCATTTAGACAATGTTGTCATTCTTCGAGACAATATTACCACTGAAAGAGCAGAGGGCAGAGCGGAGGGCAGAGCGGAAGGCAGAGCAGAGGGTAGAGCAGAGGGTAGAGCAGAGGGTAGAGCGGAAGGCAGAGCAGAGGGTAGAGCGGAGGGCAGAGCGGAAGGTAGAGCGGAGGAACGATATGAAATAGCTCGCAAAATGAAACTTGCTAATATTGACTTAGCAACCATCGCCACATTTACCGGGCTTCCTTTAGAAGAATTGGATTCGTTATAAATTTCATTATGAGATAAAGTCTATAAATCTAATCTACTTTTGTTCCATTTTTAGCAAGAAAATAAAAATCTATTATACATTATGAGTCATCATCACGACCACGAATGCGAATGTGGATGCGAACATGAGCATAACCACTTCTACGAAGAAGATTTCAGCAGCCGAGACAAGTATAACGAAGCTTTGGCGCAGTATAACACCCGATTGAACGATGAGCAAATCCGCTCACAGGTTTCACGTCTATTGGAATATGTCAATGAAAACAACACTCCGGAAGTCAAAAAGAAGCTGTTGAGTAGCATAGACCTCACCACTCTGAAGACTACCGACAACGAAGAAAGTGTATTGAAACTAGTAGAACGGGTTAATGAATTTGATGAATTACATCCCGACCTTCCTCATGTTGCTGCCATTTGCGTATATCCATGTTTT
>JAFUNW010000096.1 GCA_017472905.1 Bacteroidaceae bacterium | reverse complement strand
GTTGCGCGTCCTTAGCTCAGCTGGTAGAGCAATTGACTCTTAATCAATGGGTCCAGGGTTCGAGTCCCTGAGGGCGTACAAGAATAAAAGGATTTACTTTTCATTTTATGCGTCCTTAGCTCAGCTGGTAGAGCAATTGACTCTTAATCAATGGGTCCAGGGTTCGAGTCCCTGAGGGCGTACAAAGAAAGAGAGGCTGTGAGGCTTCTCTTTTTTTATTTTAATTCTCTCTTTCAGGGACGCAATCCTGCAAAGTTTGTGGTCTATCCCGAAAAGTTTTCGAAAAGCAAACGAGAATATCAAAATATGATTTTTTGTTTTAAAACACAGAGACACAAATCCACAGTTTTTTTAATAGAAAAATACCTCTGTGTTTTGTGTCTCTGTAATCGTAAAAGATAATTTCTACCTCCCTCTCGTCATAATTCATAGATTTCCGAAGGAGTTGTTCGTTTCAGAGTTTCCAATTTAAAGTCAGTTCCTACGTTTCTCCCAACCTGTTTCAAGGCCCACTCTACCGTCTTATAAGCCAATTCGGGATGATTGTTTTCCCGACTCAAGTGACAGAGCCAAACGTGTCGAAGCCCATCGGAAAAATGTTCAGCCAAACACTCGCCAGCTTCTCTGTTCGACAAATGGCCGCGACTTCCGACAATGCGTTCTTTCAGCATAGGAGAATAGGGGCCGTTGCGAAGCATCTCCTCATCGTAGTTAGCCTCCAAGACAAGGTAATTGGCTTTTTTGATGTGTTCTATAGCCAAAGGAGTGACGTGGCCGATGTCGGTTATGATGCAAAAACGTTTGTCAGCCAGTTCGATGCTGTAGCCCACGTTGTCGTTGGCATCGTGCGGAACTTCAAACGGAGTAATGCGGAAGTCGCGCACTTCTATCGTCTCCCCTTTACGACAATAGCGCCGGTTTCTCTGCTCTATCTTCTCCGTCATACAATAATTTCGGTCTATTCCCCGATGTGTCAATTCGGTTGCATAAACCGGAATAGAAAAGCGTTTGCTCAATCCTCCTACTCCTTTGATATGATCGGCATGGTCGTGAGTAATAAACACAGCCAAGATCTGTTCTATTGCAATACCTCTTTCTTTCAACACCTTCCGAATGCTACGCGACCCTATGCCTGCATCAATCAGAATGCCGTAGGAAGAGGTACCCAGATAAAAGCAATTTCCGCTACTACCGCTACATAAAGATATAAATTTCAGTATCATTTGTCTTTTTATTCTTTTCGTTTTTCATCCGTCAATCTTCTTCTTTAACGGAAATATTCTTTTTTCATTCTTTTTCGGCCCACAAAATTAGTAAAAAGAGAGCGGAAACAACGCTTTTTTTGCATAAAAGCCCATTAAAGAAGAAAAAAATCGTATCTTGCGCGAACAAAATCATAAACCGAAGTGTTCTCTTTATAAAAGAACCACAAAATAACACATTTGAGTATGCAATGGAGTAAAGTACTGCTGTTGTCATTGGGAATACTCCTGCCAATGGCTTGCAAAGAAAAGGAAAAAGAGCATCCGGCTTGTACCACAGCCCGAGTTTTCGCTGAAAGATTTTATAATTTCCGGATTATGGATTGTCGCGAGCTGTGCCAAAAAGAATTGGGTCCACACTTGGAACATCGAAACTACCTGATGCAGGATGAAGAGCGGCGTCTGTTTGCCGAAGCGGGACCTGCCAAAGTGAGAATTGTCCATACAAACATCGAGGATGAGAATCTAAGAGGCTATGTTGACGTAGAGATCAGCAACTTTGTCTGCATCAATTTTTGGACGAACAAGTCGTTTATCGAAGATTGCGACACGTTTCGCATTTTAATGGAGAAGGACTATTTTGGTTGGCACCTGATACACATTCCTTAAGGGAGTTGAAAACAATCGCTGAATGGTTATTTTTCTTAGAAGGGATATCCCACAGCAAAATGGAACGCAAAATCGCGGCTGAAGTCCGGATGGAATATCGGATAGTGGTCTG
>JAFUNW010000095.1 GCA_017472905.1 Bacteroidaceae bacterium | reverse complement strand
TTTAATGTCGTTGCTAATTTGGTCGAATAACATAATTCTATCGTTTTAAAGTTTCTATACTGATTTTCTGCGGGCAAATTTATATAAAAGCTTTCGATTATAAGGTTGTTGAAGCTAAGAATTTATTTTCTTTAAAGGAAAAAGATTGATTTCTGCGCGATAGTTTTCCTTTTGCTTGGAAAAATCGAAGAGAATCCATACTTTTGCTCCGTTTTAATCCGATTAATCCACATGGAAGCCATTCTTAAAGAAGAGCATCGTCCCAACCATAAGGAGGAGACTGAGGTATCACACAATTACTCATCCATACATTAGAAACATGAATAATAACAACGAAATAATCGAATACTACAACAATATTGCAGAAGATTACGATTGCTCACGTTTTGAAAATAGCTATGGGAAATATGTAGACAGGCAGGAACGTATCGTTCTTGACAAATTAAATATAAACCGCCAAAATGCTTTGGATTTGCCTTGCGGAACAGGCCGTTTACTGAATTATGCCGATTATGGATGTGATGCCAGCGAAAATATGCTTAAAGTAGCCAAATCGCATTGGAAAGAGAAACATCTGACATGTAGAGATGCAAGAAATCTCCCATACGAAGACGAAACGTTTGATACAGTTATTACAATGCACTTTCTAATGCATCTGGATAAAACTACTACTTTTGAAATAGCAAAAGAGATACATCGTGTCCTACGCCCCGGCGGACGCTGGATAATGGACTTACCCTCACTCAAGAGACGCAGATTGACAAACAAAAAGAACAACGGTTGGCACGGCAGCAACTCAATGAATGCCGTTGATGTAAAGCATCTTTTATCCAACCATTTTTACATTAATTCAACACACGGGATAATGCTGTTTCCAATACATCGCATACCCTCGGTGTTACGAAAGCCACTGTGTAAACTAGATTATCACCTATCACAAGTTGCCGGAATAAAAGAATGGAGCTCTTATATAATATATGAATTATGGAAATCCTAACATCTTTAAAACGTAAAGCAAGAATAATACTTAGGAACTTTAAGGATTATAGAGAACATACACCTTTCTGTTGTAGAAAAAGGGAGATACCGGAACTTCCTTATAACCACCGTCTGATACAGCCGATACTACCTTCTGCCACTTTTACCGAAAAGAAATACAATTTGAATTATGCGGCAGAACTATTCGGACAATATATTATCCGGCCGGGGGAAGTCTTTTCCTTCTGGAACATTTTAGGCAATCCCAACAAACTTAAAGGTTCACGTTGCATACGTAATAATAAAATCAAAATAGAAAGAGGAGGAGGACTGTGTCAAGCTGCCGGCATAATTTATCATCTCTCAATACTATGCGGATTAAAGATTGTAGAAAGGTATAATCACTCCATTGATCTTTATGGAGATGGTCCGAGAGCTTGTCCTATAGGATTCGATGCAACCGTATGCTATGGTTATAAAGACTTGCGTATATACAACAACACCAAAGCAATACTGCGTTTTCAACTTTCGATAACCAATGACGAACTACACGCAGAGCTGCAAAGCAGCACTCCTTTAATCGAACGTGAAATTGCAATTGAAAAAAAAGTAATCAACAATCTCATCGAGGTTAAGACATTTTATGCTGACACCGGTGAATTGATAACTAACAATATTTACAAAACAATAGAGTAATAACAGCAAACAACCCATCGGTATTATCAATGAAATCTGAAACACCCATCCTTAACAGTCACAACAAAGAAGAGCATCGTCCCAGCCATACGGCGGAACATCTATTGAATCAGACAATGATACGCATGTTCGGATGTGAACGTTCGCGCAATGCCCACATCGAACGTAAAAAGAGCAAAATAAGCTGGCCTTTGCCCGAATGTCCCACTGAAGAGCAAGTCAGGGAAATAGAACGGCAGATGAACGAACTGATAACCCAAGCGCTACCCGTAACGTATGAATATGCCACGTATGCCGAGTTGCCTTCCGAAGTGGATACAAGCAAGTTGCCCGATGATGTCAGTGCCACGTTGCGCCTCGTGCGCATAGGCGACTACGATGTCTGCGCCTGCATCGGCAACCATGTGGAGAATACCCGCGAAATCGGCCCTTTCAAAATCAACAGTTGGCGATACGAAGAGGGAGTTTTCCGCATCGTCTTCAAGTTGACGGCTCCCCTATTGGACAACGAGCGTTAAGAAACAACATCTTTCGCTAAAAATACATCTTCCCGAAGCTTCGGCATGAACTTTTCTCCGGCTCAGGCATTTTATTGACAGAATGCCGAGCCGGTTTTCGTTTCCATTGATGGGAAAAGAGGACAGGACAGCACCTTTCCGGAAAGGTTCGACAACGCTCCGCCCTCGCTCTTTTTCCGGCGATACGGAGACCGGCAAAGGCATTCGCCAACAAAATGTTTAACCCATTAATGAAAAGGAGATTTAAAAGATGATGCCAGTCAGAAGAAGCAACGGACAAGGTTGGTTGCCCAGTATTTTCAACGATTTTTTCGACAACAATTGGGTTGTGAAAGCCAACGCCACAGCCCCGGCCATCAACGTCATGGAAACGGCCAACGACTATCGCGTAGAGGTAGCCGCTCCGGGCATGAACAAGGAAGACTTCAAGATTGAGGTGAACAAGGAGAACGACCTTGTCATCACGATGGAGAAACACTGCAATTGCAGCGGAAAATGCGAAGAAGGAAAAGAGAAAAAAGAGGAAAAAGAGGGACGCTATTTGCGCCGCGAATTCTCTTACACCAAGTTCCGCCAAACCCTGATTCTGCCCGATGACGTAAATCGCGAGCACATCCATGCCCAAGTAACCGATGGAGTACTCACCATCGAACTACCCAAAATCGCCCCGGAAGCCAAACCCGAAACGAGCCGGACTATTGAGATAAAATAGGCAGGAAAGTCTGTAGATTCACCCAACCGATTTCCATTCCGGGCAGAGCGAAGAATCTCCATTATCCAACAGACAAGGATTCTTCGCTTCGCTCGGAATTACAAGGAATACCCCCCTGCTTTTCCACCCCAATCTCCT
>JAFUNW010000008.1 GCA_017472905.1 Bacteroidaceae bacterium | reverse complement strand
GTATCAACCACGGTTTGAAGAAGGGTATGGGTAAGGTACAGGCTGAGGAAGCTGCAGCTGTAGCATGCGGTTATTGGCACTTGTGGCGCTACAATCCCGCTCTCGAGGCAGAAGGCAAGAATCCGTTCTCACTTGACTCTAAGGAGCCTCAGTGGGAAGGCTTCCAAGACTTCTTGAAGGGTGAGGTGCGTTTCGCTTCTGTTATGAAGCAATATCCGACTGAAGCAGCCGACCTCTTCCAGGCTTGCGAAGAGATGGCTAAGAAGCGCTACGCTTCATACGTTCGTATGACCAAGATGGACTGGAGCGAGTAATATCTCGTTTTGACATCTTTGAAATATAGCTAATAAGAGTCCCTGTCTTACTCTTTTGTAGGACAGGGATTTTTTAAAATAAAAGCATTGAGCTGCAAAAAGGCAATAATTGCAAAATTAATATAAGAAATATAACAACGGAAAAGCGTTTCCCATTTATACTTATCGGATATTGAGCTTATAGCTCTTATTCTCAAACTCTCGAATAACCGCCAAACCATTCAGAAGTACGCTGAGAATAAGTAGATGTGAGTTCACGCATTTAGGCGTGGACCGTTTATACTTATTTTTGTGTACGAGGTCACTTGGCGGTAACCTGAGAGTTTAAATAAGAATGGATGGTTGCGCCTTTTTTATATTCAAATATCTCCATGTTTTATGAAACCTATTGGTGAACTCATTAAAGAGGAGTTGGATCGTCAAGAGCGCAGTGTCTCTTGGCTGGCACGCAAATTGGCTTGTGACCGCTCTAACGTCTATCGCATTTTTCAGAAGGATAGTATCGACACGTCTGTGTTGAAACGAGTTTCCATTATATTGAACCATGATTTTTTTGTAGACCTCTCTGATGAACTGAAAGAGAAATATTCTTGATAACCGCTTGCTCTTGTTTGTTGCGGATTTTGCAACATATATGTTTACTTTCTCGCAATACCTTTTTATATACTCCCTTATCAGCTTTTAGTATCTTCGCACAAAAATTAACGGATAAAGTCTATTAATTAAAAGCACTGTTGTGGGAGATTAATAGGGAACTTGCTTCAACAATGGTGATAATTCAGTTTAAGTTCCCTCAGAAAAAATAATAGTAATATGAAAAAGGTATTTTTAATTTTAGGTGCAGCTTTTATGGCAGCTTCATGTACAACAATCACAAAAACAGCAACCACTGCTGACACTCCGGCTTCATTGCTTTCAAGCACTGTAGCCGAGCTTGAGGTTTCACCCGAACGTGTTGTCAGAACCATCATCCCCGAAATAGAGGTGCGTCGCGGAGGTCTCAGCAATGTAAAACGTCATGCCGAACAGAAGGTGTTGTCAGAGACTAATGCCGATGTGCTGGTAGATGCCGAATACAGCATCACTCAAACCAACTATCTCATTTTCGGAAAGAAGATTGAGTCAATCACTATTTCCGGACATCCTGCAAAGTACAAGAATTTCCATTCATTGAACGATTCTGTATGGTGCAACCCCACATTCCGTTACTTCTATAAAGACGATGCTAAGAAAAGCAGTGGTGGCATCTTGAATAAATTGTTCGGCAAATAATCTCTGCTTATGAAAAGGATATTAGGTCTTTTGGCACTATCCGTTCTTTTATTGTCTTCATGCCAAACAATGAAGAATACGGCCCGTACTGCCCGCACTGAGTCGTCGTTGTACAGCGCCACGGTTGTCGATATAGAACCGGCTACCGAAAAGCGTGTTTCTTGTACGATAAATCCTACCAGAAAAGAACGTCGCGGTGGGTTGAATAACGTGAAACAGGCAGTCGAGTCCAAATTGTTGGAGAAGTACGATGCCGACATATTGCTTGACCCACAGTATGTAATCAGTAAAAAGCGGTCGTTGTTCGGTAGCAAGATTACTTCTATCAGTGTAAGTGGTCGTCCTGCCTGTTACAAGAACTTCCGTACTTTGCATGATTCAGTCTGGAGTAATCCGGCTTTTCGCGGTGTCACTCCATTGCCGTCTTTTTATGCACTTCCCATGAGCAGAAAAGGTGGCAGAAGCGATATGGGACAAATGCCCGTATTCCGTCCGAAAGGTGTTGCCAGCTATCTTTCACTTGCATTAGGTTCAGCACTTGTTGAAGAGGAAGAAGAAGGGTATGACAGCGAAGGATTTGGCATTGGTGCGCTGTATAGTGTCGGATATCAGTTCAATCCCTATTTCTTCTTGGGTGCCGGTGCCGGCGTGATGTTTGAAGATGCTGAAGAGAACACATTCATCCCGCTGTTTGCCAATGCGCGTGTGAATTTTTCAAAGAAGAAGAACACCTTCTTCCTTGACTATAAGGTAGGATACGGTATAGGACTGGACACAGACGGTGGAGTGTTTGTTGGAGCAGCTATCGGATACAGCTTTGGCAACTACGACATCGCACTCCAAACATTGGTTCAAGAATATGTTGACGATTTTGGAACGAAAGAAGATTTCGATTTAACATCAAGCACAGTGGGTGTATCATTCGGATTGAGATTCTGACAACACAATCTGTTTTAAAGAGCGCGTGGACTGCCCTTTTTTTATGATGTTTCAATAGAAAAGGCTAATTGTCATGGTATCCCTGTGCTCTTTTTCTTTTATCTCCTGGACTCAGCAAAAAATCTCCTGGACTCAGCCCGATTTCTCCCAGGACTCAGCGCTGTGAGTCCTGGGACTGATTAGATAATAATAATGGCGGTTCTTCCAAATGCGGAAGGCCGCCATTATTTTTGAGCTTTTTCATCCAGACTATAGGAGGGAAATCAGAAAATTGGTGTATTTTTGCAGAATTAGAGCATTCCTTCGTTTTTTATGTAGTTCTTATAACGACATTAATGAATGCTGCAAAACTTATCTTCAGGCAATAAACCATTAAAAAGATATGGGTATGAGACGATTATCGAATGGATTACTTATTTTTGCAATAGGAATATGGGGTGGTGTTGGCGTCAACTTACTGAATGCGGCAGTTCCATCCGAAGTTTTCTTCTCTCAAAAAGTGGAGACGAACCGACATCGTTCACACGGTCGGAGTTTAATCATGAATAATCGGGATTTTCAATACCTTTATAAGGTTCTCAAGAAAAAGTCTTTCAATTCAGATCGTTTGGAACTTCTCAGCGTAGGAGTATTAGACAATTATTTCAGCTGTCGTCAATGTGTTGAAATCATGTCTCTATGTTCTTTTGACGATGATAGGTTGGAGGTGTTTGAAATCATGGTCAGTCACATTGTTGATTTGGAAAATGCGGATATAATTATAGAGTCATTAAAATTCAAATCCAATCAGGAGAAAGCTGTCAAATTGTTAGAGAAAGAGACTGGGGGATATTCAAACAAACGTTCGCGAGACACAAGTCGAATGGAGTAAGGAATCATTTCGTTTTGATTGGGATTCATCCATAATAAAAAGGTAGCCGTATCGATTTTGATGCGGCTACCTTTTTATATGTTGGTCACTCTTTTTCTAGAGTCTGATGAGAGTAAATGAATAGGCCGGCAGTTCTTGAGTGATTTGCTTTCCGTTTATTTCCATTGTATCGGTTGTCGGAGTTGCTTTGCGGTCATCTGGTTTTCCGGTAAGTATGGTTCGGATGGCAGTGGTCGGCAAATCATTGTCAAGTGTGGAGAGGTCGATGTTCATCTTCACCGGGTTTGGCAAAAGGTTTACCAATTTTATGATGAGATCTTCGGATGTTTCATCTTTCACGATACTGTATGCGATTCGTTTGCGTGCATTTTGTGAGATGGGTTTTTCGGTTTTGAACTTGGCCGGCAGATATTCCGTTCCGCAATTGTTTCCGAAGAGTTTCTGCACGTGGTATCCAACGGTAGGCTTCACTTCGTGGTTATTGAAATAGATCAGGTCGGGATTCCATTGTGTATGTCGTTCTTTTGCCAAAAGCGGAGCGTATGAAGTCATGACTACGATGTCTCCGTTCCGCTCTACATTGGTCAGATGCAGGGCTTCAACGAGTGCTGTTTGTATGTTGTTCGGCCGTCCGTGAATGTGTGCAGCATATTCTCCGAGGTAAACTTTGGGTTTGTTGCGGTCATATCGGTCGTAATAGTCTTGGAAATTGAGATACCAGCCCGGCGAATTGTAATAGTGTTCGTCCACCATTGGAACTTTGTATCGGGTTGCCAAATCCCAGCCCTCTTCGTAGTCGGTTCCTTCCCAAAAGGGTCCGACTGTGCCTATGACTGTAATTTCGGGATATTTCTCTTGTACGGCATCGAATATCATTTTGAATCGTTCCTCGAAGACGTTTGTAATAAGGTCTTCGTTTCCGATTCCCAGATACTTGAGGTTAAATGGTTTGGGATGTCCGGCCTCGGCTCTCATCTTTGCCCATTTGCTTTTCTTGGGGTCTCCGTTGGCCCACTCTATCAATGCAAGGATTTCTTCTACGTATTCGTCCATTTCTTCAAGGGGGATTCCTCCTTGTTGGCCTGACCCGCCGACTGATGAGTTTTGACAAGGAACCCCGGCTGCCAATACCGGTACGGGTTCTGCACCGATGTCTTCGCAGAATTGGAAGTATTCATAGAATCCGAGACCCATAGATTGATGATAGTTCCAGATGTTACGCATGGGTTTGCGTGCCTCCAGCGGTCCTACGGTATTGACCCATCGGTATATGTTGTGCAATCCGTCTCCGTGCGATACGCATCCTCCGGGGAATCGGATGAAACGTGGTTTCATGTCGGCTAAAGTTTGTGCAAGGTCGGCTCGTAATCCGTTTTTTCGTCCTTTGAATGTCTTTTGTGGGAAGAGGGAAATCATGTCCAGTGCCACGCTTCCCGGTTTTTCGGGAATCACCATCAGCGAGGCTTGTGCGGCATCGGCTGTAGCGGTGAGTACAGTTGTTGTTTTCTTCCACTTGTCGGTCGGTTGTGCCAGTTGTTTTTCGGCAATAACCTTTCCGTTTTCGTCTGTCAGTCGGATGGTGATTCGTCCGCTTTTTCCTTGTAGTTGTTTGCTGAAGAGGGAAGCGTCATATTTCTCGCCTTTTTTTATGGGAATGCCATCAAATCCTTCGTTGCACAAGGCTGCTCCCGGTTGTTTCGTGGTCAGTACGGCGTAGTGTGGGTTGTTGGGATGCAGTGGAGCGACTGTATCGATGGTGAAAGAGTCTTCTTCCCGGTTGTTTTTCAGACTCCATGCGGTTGTGTGTCCCCATCCCCAACGGTGTTTGGTGTCTGCCGGGTCGTATTCAAATCCCCGGTTTTGTATCAGTTCGGCATAGAGTCCGCCATCGGCGCCGTAGTTGATGTCTTCAAAGAAGATACCAATCAGGTTCGGACTGATGTTTTTGGGAGCAAGGGGAGTTTGCAGGCTGATGGTGGCTTCGATTTCTTTTTCCTGTTCCAGTTCCGGCAGATATACCGGTTCGTTCACTTGTCGATCTATCTCTTTGCGATGGTTGCTGTATTTCAGCAGATGGTCTATTACTTCCCATTCCACTCGCAGCACCTGTCCGTCTACCTTTCCAAAGGTTGGGAGGTCGATGTGTTGGTATTCGTTTCCCGGAGTACGCGATACGGGACATTCCGTAGCTTTGCTCCAAGTCTTGAAGTCGGTCGTAACGACTTGATAAGCTTTGTTTTCGCTTCGATAAGTCACTTCGTATTGATTCTTTCCTGCATTGTATTTCATGACGGGTGTATGGCATCCGTTTCCGATGGTTGCCGGATAGCTTTGTCTGTGCCATTTCGTCAGGTTGGGCGAAGCTGCGTGAGCGAATACGTTGTGTGTTTCGTTCAGACTCCAAACGCAGTGCCACATTCCATCGGCTCCGCGTGTCAGCCAAGGGGTGAGCATTCGTTTTTGTCCTCCCCATTCTCCGTAGTCGCTTTTCAGGAAACTTCGTTCTTGGTCTATACTTTGCCAATTTTCGCCATCGATGCTGTAGGCAAAGTGCAGTCCGTTGTGTCCTCGGTTGCGCGTACTGGCGTATGAGAAGAGGTAAGCCGAGTCCGGCTCGTTTGCTGTTTCATGGATTTCGGCCGCAGCTTCCAGTCCGAAAGGCAGTGCTGTCAGGAAGCAGATAGTCTTTAAGAATTTTTGCATGGTCAATCTTTTTTGTGGTTATTTTGATTCTTGTATTTTCCGTTCGCAAAAATAGTGAATCTTGTTCACTCCTCCTAACCTTGAGCCATGAATTGTTTGAAAAGAGTCCGGAAAGCAACGAGGGACGTATCTTTGAAAAGAGACGCCCCTCATCGGTCAGCAAAGGACATTATATAATGGAATGCTTCTTTTTCAGAAGGCCAAGCCTAGCCGGAAGCCGAGTGAATTGATGGTATTCATGTCATATCCCATCAGCTTGCCTTGGTTTGTGGCGATGCTGTAGTAGATGGCTGCATGAAATCCCACACTTCCCGGCCAAGGATAGCACATAAAGCCAACTTCGGGCGAAGCGAAGAACCCCCACGTGTTTTTACTGTTCTCGAATATATAGAAGTCTGAGCTCATTTTAGCGTATTCTGCTCCCAATTTCATGCCGACATAGGGCTGAAACATGCCGTAGTCGAAGCGGTAACGTGCGGTCATACCAAAGGGAAGTTGAAAGAGCGAATGTTGCTGGTCGGTGTTCAGTGCGGTGTTTCCGATGTGTAGCGTACGTCTCGGAATGTACTCGTTGTTGGTGTGGTAGTTGATGAATGCACCGAGTGCCATTTGCGGTGTGACGTAATATCCTCCTTCAAAGTTCATTCCCCAACCGCTGGCCGTACTTGAGAAGTCGTTTCCCAAAGGAATGTTGAATTGCCAGTCGATATTGAAATAGGTATCCTGCGAAATTTGTGATTTGGCCGGCAGGACGAAGGCCACGACCATCATGGCTGCAATTGCGGCTCTCTTGGCCAAGTATTTGATTGTTTTCATACGTTTTTCTTGTTTAGGTTTTATTTAATAGTTCACTTCTTTGCATTTAGCCTATCGGCTTCCGGCATTGTTCAAGTAGGGCGACTGTTCGAATGCCTGTTCAATTCCGGCTTTGGCTTTGTTGACATTGATGTTTCCTGAAGCGTTCAGCAAGCCACTGACGTAGGCATTCCAAAGAATGGGCAGCTTTTTGGTTGTGGTGTTGTCCAAATCAAGCATTTCGGCAATAATCGAGCCGGTCGAGTAGCTGTAGGTGACGAGATAGGGGTAGTAAAATCCGCCCCAATAGCCGCCCCAATATCCCGGACTCCAGTAATAGGGATAATCATACCACCAGGGATAGTTTCCGTATCCGCCAAACGTGTAGGTGCTGGCTACGTAGCTCAGTTGCAGTCCGACATCCGCCAACAGAGGGTCGTCTACTCGGGTAAAGCGTTCGTTCATGTTTTGAATGAAAGCCTGTCGGATTTCTTCGGCAATGGGGGAACGCCAATATTCCTTTTTCTCTCCACTGTTGATGTAGAGAATGCTGTCCGGCACGTAGTAGGTGTGGAGCGTGTCGAAGCCGATGTTGCTGTCGTGGTCGGTGAAGACCAGATACCGGTTGTCCAGTTTGTCCGTGTCAGGGTCTTTTTCGCAAGCGGTGAAGAATGCTAGCGCTGCGAAGAGCATTGGAATTAGTTTTTTCATCTTTACATTTTTTTTTAGGTTATACAATTGAGTTGTTTTTCTTCACTCACTTAAACAGAAGGGGAGGGTTGAATGTTCAGCGCGGATTGTTAAAAAAAAGAGAACGGTGGGATGAATTATTCCTCCGCGTTTGTATGGCTGATCAAACGGATGGGATATTATTTCAGGCAGTTTTTAATTTATGGGTGTCCGGTAAGGTGTTGTTCTCTTACGTTTTAAAGGTCGACAAGCCTCTTTATGTTCACTCTCGTTTTGTCATCCTGAGCGGAGCCTTTGGCGAAGTCGAAGGATCTTAGAGTATAGCGAGAGAGACCGTCAGTAAATTTCAGAGATCCTTCGACTCCGTAAACTCCGCTCAGGATGACAGAAATGTTGTGGGGCTAAAGTGAACCGAGAATGAAGTCGAATCGTGGTACTGTCTTCCGAACTGCAATGATTACAAATGTTTACCGGACACCAATATTTTTAATTGAGGATGCGAAGATAGAACATTCCTTTAAGAAAGAGAGAAAAGAGTGGTAAAGTTCAGAAAAACAAGCAGTCCGGGGGGTGTTTTTGCATTCCGAAAGTCGGTTTTGAAAATTCGCGGGTTGGACTTCAAAATCTGCTGCCCAACAGAAGTTCGTCTGCTGCCCAGCAGATTCTCTTCCGCTGGGCAGCAAAAAATGCTCCGCTGGGCAGCAGATTTACGAGAGCGGCCGGCTCTTTTTACGAAGCCGGCCGCAGGTAAAAAATAAGGGGGGATTACTCCTCAGACGAGAGGGATGGATAGTGTTTCAAACTGATGCTGTGGAAACTCGGAGTCGGCAACGTGTAGGAAGAGCGTCCGAGGCGGGTAGCTTGTTGCGACTCTTCGAATTCGCTCGGATAGCTACCCGTGATGATGCGGTAGATGACCATTGCCAGTGTGCTTTCGCGAATGTCTCCCAAGGGATAGAACGGAGTGATGTAGTTGAATTCATCGAATTCGAACGTGGGGGCAAATCCGTCTGTATAGTCCGATTCTTGTTTGCTGTTGTACACTTGAGCGACAATGGGGTGTAAACTAAATCCGAAATCTGAATTGAATGTAAGTGAGGCCACATTTTTTCCTTCTGTGCGTGCACCGATCAACTCTACGTTGTTTTCACCCATGAACGGCCGCAAACCGTTGATGATGCTCTCCGAGGCTGAGGCGGTGAGGCTTGAGGTGATGATGAAAATACGAGAAAGGTTGAGGTTGTGGTTGCGCATGAGTTGTTTTTCGAAGAGGTAACTTTCGTTCAGATTTTGCTTTTTGTCATTGAAGACGGTCGTACAGAAAATCTTGCCCGTAGCCTCTTGTGGACACAATAGCGAGGCCAGTTCTTGCGCACAAGTCAGGTATCCTCCCGGGTTGTATCGCAAATCGAGGATAAAGTCAGTCGGTTCTTGTGCCTTGAACTGTTGGAAAATTTGGTG
This sequence comes from Bacteroidaceae bacterium, assembly GCA_017472905.1. Classification (GTDB taxonomy): domain Bacteria; phylum Bacteroidota; class Bacteroidia; order Bacteroidales; family Bacteroidaceae; genus Phocaeicola_A. Next base: position 1,455 of record JAFUNW010000008.1, on the reverse strand, counting down.
CATCCGGTCGCTGTAGTCCGTTTCCTTTCCTGTATTTTCGGGTCCTGTACTGAAGCTGTTGTACATGAGGTAGGCTACGCGGTGGTTGTCGAAATGAAAGACCGTGTCGACATAGAACGGATTGTCTTCTACCCATCGCGATGCGCTGAGCTGAACGCTTTTTTCTTCCGCATCCCAATAGAATTGTCCGGTCGCTTCGTCCAGGTTTGGCGTGGCAAGCGTCAATCGGGTTTCCGTTCCGAAGATGAGTGCAGTATAGTTTTGCGAAGTCAACTCCACTCCTCCAACGGTGGAAATCCAATCACCGCGTTTCAGTCCGGCTTCCGATGCCGGAGAGTTGGGCAATACGTATAAAATGCGTGCATACCTTCGCGGATCGCTGGTCGATTGTGTGGCCGGATCCACGTAAAGGGCAAAGTCGAAACCGTAGGTGGAATTTCGGTTGATGCTTCGGGTTGTTTGTCCGTCTGCACTCTCCAGGTAGCTGTACTTATCCTTTTTGGACAACAGGCTCTTGAAGAACGTTTCCGGCTCTTTGAAGTAGTTTTCGCGCTTTACATTGGGCATCTCTTCGTACCAAAAATAATACTCCTTCATGGTGTTATATATCCAGGTACACTCTTTCGTCAGTTCCTTGAACTCGTCAGTGCGGTCTTCGCCGCAGGATGTAAATCCGAAGAGTGAAAGACACGCTCCGGCTACGTAAAGGATTAAATCTCGATTCATAAAATTGAAAAATTTCCTGCAAATGTATAACTTTTGACGCTTATTCGATGGAAAAGAGGTGTAAAAAAGTCAAAAAAGAACTATCTTTGCTTCCCGAAAGTCAAAATGGAGGGATGAGAGGCTCATCGAATGCTCCATTTTCCTGCAAAAACGAAAAACAAAAGTTATGGCCCGAAAGAAAAAAGGAAAGAAAAAAAAGGTGAAGAGCGGACTAAGAACTACGCTGACTGTGTTTGCTGTCGTTTTCTCTGCTGCCATTCTGATTCATCGCATAGTAAACGGTAAGAGTCCGACCACGATAGACAAGAGTATCGTGCAATTGATGAGGCAATCGGCCGAACAAGCCCACTCCGAACCGGTAGGCGACTTGACCGGCCTGGTAGAGATTCCGGCCCGGCTGACAGACCGAAAAGAGATAATCCTGCAACGCCGGGGATACACCGTTTCTTATAATTCCGACCTGAAGATACCCAACTGGGTGGCGTGGAAACTGACGAAACAACGCTTGAACGGCAAAGCCAAGCGAACGGATGAGTTTTTGCCCGACCCCGATTTGCCCGTTTCGGCCCGTTCGCTCGATTCCGACTATTCCGGTTCGCGCTATGACCGAGGCCACATGGCTCCGGCAGGCGACATGAAGTGGGACAAGCTGGCAATGGCCGAATCGTTTTACCTGAGCAACATGTGTCCGCAAGCTTCTAACTTGAACAGGGGCGACTGGCGTATTTT
>JAFUNW010000094.1 GCA_017472905.1 Bacteroidaceae bacterium | reverse complement strand
CTGAAGTGGCTCGTTTCAAAGCTTCTTTGTCAATGCAACCTCCTTCTTTTACATAGTGGCTGACATCTGCAATATGTACACCGACTTCCCATAATCCCTCTTTCAACAGACGAATGGAGAGCGCATCATCGAAATCTTTTGCATCCCGGGGGTCTATGGTGAAAGTAGTGACTCCACGCATATCTTCGCGTCTTGCAATCTCTTCGGTCGGAATTTCCTCCGGAATCATCTGAGCAGCTTTCTCAACCGACTCCGGATAGCTATAAGGCAAACCATATTCTGCCAATATAGCATGCATCTCTGCTGTATTTTCTCCGCTTGGACCTAACACATCTATTACGTGACCTATCGGATTTTTCTCATCTTCAGGCCAATCCACAATCTTCACAACAGCTTTGTCACCGGTAACTCCACCTTTTAACTTATCACGAGGTATAAAGATGTCATTTGCTAAAATGCGACTTTCAGTCAGCAGAAAAGCATATCCCCGTTCGACTTTCAACGTACCGACAAATGTATCGTTCACACGTTGAAGAATCTCTATAACCTCTCCTTCGGGCATACGGCGGTGACGTTTGGCAAAAAGAACAATGCGAACGCGATCTCCATTCATGGCATGACCTGAATTCCGTTCAGCTATCAAAACTTCTTCGCCTCCGTCATCCGGCACAAAAACATTCTTACCATTGTTTTTACGTTGAAAAACTCCTTCCAGGAACTGTGAACGAACATTCAGTCTGAAGTGTCCGCGTTTCACTTCCTTGAGATATTCGTCTTCTGCAAGGTCAGATAATAAGTCCAAACAAAGCATCTTCACCGGATGCGTTGTCAAATGCAAAGCAGAAAATATCTGTTTGGTACTCCATTCGCGTACTTCTCCTTTATGGAAAAAATCCATTAATGCCTCCAACAAGGCCTTTTTGGTTAGACGTTTGCCGCCTTTTCGACCTGCTTTTCCCATTTTTCTTGATGTATTAGTGTATCTTTTATGCAAAGGAAAACAAAATAATCGGTTCCTTGGTTGTTTTTTCACAGTTATTTATAAGAAAATACATAAAGAAAGGAGAAAAAGATTTGATAACAATGGAATTTTCTTCGTCCTTCTAAGTATCTTCTATTAAGTCGAAATTTTGTATTATTGCAAAAAATAGGCTAAAAAAGAATTTTGTATCTTGTCATTGATTATTATTTGTATATATAGAGCAACAGTTTTCTATTGTTTATGCAAACTTTCAGCTTTTTTATTTTGTAAAATGTAACAAATGTATTACATTTGCAGCATGAGAACCATGATAAGGAGTACTGAATTTGACGAGTTTTACAACTCACTGCCTGTAAATGTTCAGAATAAGGTTAAATATGCAATGAACATTATTGCAGATGTAAAGGTAGTTAATACCAAGTTGGTGAAGAAGCTTGTGGATACTGATTTCTATGAATTACGTATATCAGTAGGAAATGAGTATAGAGTTATTCTTTTTACCATTGACCATGAGAACTTCATTGAGGCCGAACATATACTTCTTTTAAATGGTTTTATAAAGAAATCCACAAAGGATTACAAGAAAGAGATACAAAAAGCAGAACAAATCTTAAATAGTTTACAGTAATGAGACCAAAGATTGATATGAATAAACTCAAACATCTTCCTACCACAGAAGATATGTTTGTCGATGAGTACGGAGCAAAAGGTACAGCTTCGCGTGATGAATTCGATGCAAAATCTCGTGCTTGGTACTATGCTGAGGTATTGAAAAATGCCAGTAAATCAGCAGGAATTACTCAACAGCAACTTGCTGAGAAGATTGGGAAAAAGCGTGAGTATGTGGCTATGCTCGAAAAAGGAGAAACTGATATGCAACTTTCGACATTCATTATGATATCTGAAGCTGTCGGTCTGAAATTTGCCTTGACGTATTGATACTGATTAAATATGGGAATTGGTTTTAGTTGCAGCAATCACATTCCTAACTTCCATTCTTCAAGTCGTATACCTGTTCAATGCATTCTTCAATTTTATCGGGTGATGAAAGAAGAAGTCATAACCGGTTATACGTTCCTTTACTCCTGTGGGTATGCTATTCGAGTTACTCCTTTCCATTTTCATTTTATGGAATTAAAATTTGATAGCAGTTGCAAGTTGCATTCACTATTAAGGTATTTTGAACGATTTTCCATTTACTTCGACCCTTGTTCCGGATGACAACGAAGTGATTTTGTCAACAACCTGTCCTCTATATACGACTTCGTACACTCCACTCGTACCATCTTTTCTGCATACATCAACTTCTCTTGTTTCCAAGCCACCTCCCCACTGTTCTAAAACAATGTCATTCTTAACAGTTTTACCTTCAAATGAAACATTGTACCCTTTCAGACCTTCCATTTCCGGTCTAAGTGCAATCTGTCTGTCGTGTGCGAAATCTGCCAGTTCAGCTTCACCATTGAAGTAGTCAAGGCATTCGCTGAATGTCGGTGCCATATTATATTCCGCATAATACTCTTGTGCAAAGCGGACACCAGCTTCAATAGATTCAACTCTATCAACACCTGCCGGATGTGTTTCTGATTCGGGTGTATACATTAAGGAGTTCTCCATTTGTGATACATCAATGCCATTCAATCCTGCTCGCACACCGGCCATATAATCGCAACACAGTTCCTCTTGGTGTGAATCAAATTCAAGATGTTCCATTCCTTGCAATACTCGATGAGTTCCCTCATGAGTCATTACCAAATCCAAACCGTCCTTTCCAGATATTCCCATATCAAGCAATTGTTCTCGATTGAATATAAGGACATCATCTTGCAATGTAAAATCATTGTTTGGATATACGCCTGTAGTCCAACCTTCAGAAACTATTGCAGGGTCTTCAATGTTGAAGAAATCACAAGTTTCCTCCACAGATTGTGAAATCATCTCATCCGATAAACTTTCACCGTATAATTGGCGAACATCATCAAACCAACCATCGGGGATAATATTATGTAAAGATTGTAGTATTTCCGTATTTAAAGAAAATAATGTATCCATATATCTAACGGCTTAAAATATTCTCTTAATTTCTAAAGATTCGTCCTTTAATACCTTTATATGCCATTGAGTTTCTAAATATGATTTTGTTCTACCATTAAAACCTCCAATGGATGGAATTTTTACAGTATTGACTCCATCGGAAAGTTTTATTTTATACAAATTGTCATATATTTCTTTCATTAACTCATCATTACTACTATCGATTAGTTCACTTAGTTTAAAAAAAGTTTAAGATACCCTTTATCTCGATTGGTAACCTCTATTCTATACTCTCCCTTAAAAAAAGGAGAACAAGGATCATTAATTCCGTTTGGGATAATAATATCTTTGTTTGTTTTATTAAGGAAATATCTGATACCTTTAAGTATTTGTTTCTGGGGGAGATTACAAGTTGTCTTATTAGATACCAATTGGAAGAAGAAAAACTCTTCTATAGATTGAATGAATGGTTTTTCCAACCAGTCTTTTTCTTCTTGTTTTCTTTTAAGTTGTTTTTCTCTTCTTTTTTCATTTTTCAATCGTTCTTTTTCTAATCGTTCTTTTAATTTTTGTGCTTCTATTTCTTTTATTTCAGACTCAACATATTGCCTATAATCATCATATAAAATAAATTCTATATCAATTTTCTTCTTTATTTCTTGTATAAAAAAAGAATTTTGAGTAACGTTATAGTCGTTGATTACTATTTGTTTCACATCTTCCTTTTGAAGTTGTTGTATGATGTTCTTTTCTAAATCAACGATTGTATCTTCATACAACTCTTTTAAATCAATAGAAATAATATCTGACTCTCCATGAGAGAAATTCTTATCGTACACAGAAACATACTGTGGGCTAAATTTCAACCAATAGATAAAACTTTCTGGTATCATAAAGCTGAATGTTCCATCAATTGTTTCTCCAAACAAAAGTCTTTTTAAATCATTCCATTGCGTAGTAATGCATTTGAAATCATCTTTATATTCAGTTGTGCCAAACTCTTTAATCAATGCTGTTTTACTTTTTACTACACATTCTCTTACGATTTTACAACCTAAATGAAAGTAAAAATCACTTAGCAAATGATCGTATCGGCAAACGATTAAGTTATTCTTTGATTTGACCTTTTCGTTATTAATATCTTCATAACATCTGGTTTAATCTTATCTCTCTATTATATGTTTTTATTCAATATTTTCAAGAACTATTCTAAATCCACACTCATTGCTTTTAATATCTTCAGAATAGAAATTGTTACAATATCTTAGATTATAATCTCCTCTGTAACTTCCTCCTTTGACAACACGACCGTATTTACCTT
>JAFUNW010000093.1 GCA_017472905.1 Bacteroidaceae bacterium | reverse complement strand
GTCTTTCTTGATGTAAGTATAGGCATCTATTTTGTTGAAGATAATCATGCAGGGTTTCTCGCTACATCCCAAATCTCCTAGCGTGCGTTCCACTACTTGAATTTGCTCTTCAAAATCGGGGTGTGAAATGTCCACAATGTGAAGTAGCAAATCGGCTTCGCGCACCTCGTCCAGTGTACTTTTGAAAGACTCTACCAGTTCTGTAGGCAGTTTACGAATAAATCCGACTGTGTCGGAGAGTAGGAAAGGAAGGTTCTCGATGATGACCTTGCGTACAGTTGTGTCCAACGTAGCGAAGAGTTTGTTTTCGGCGAATACCTCGCTTTTGGCCAGCAGATTCATCAAGGTCGATTTACCTACGTTGGTGTATCCCACCAGTGCTACGCGGATGAGCCGTCCCCGGTTTTTGCGTTGTGTGGATTTTTGTTTGTCTATCTCGGCCAATTGTTGCTTGAGCAGCGACATACGGTTCAAGATGATACGGCGGTCCATCTCCAACTGAGTTTCACCCGGTCCGCGCAAGCCTACAGACCCCCCTTTGCCACTTCCTGAGCCACCTCCTTGTCGCTCCAAGTGTGTCCACAAACGTTGCAGACGGGGAAGCATGTATCGGTTTTGTGCCAATTCCACTTGCGTTTTGGCGTGAGCTGTTTGGGCACGCATGGCAAAGATGTCGAGGATGAGCGATGTGCGGTCCAGGATTTTTATTTGTAGTTCTTTCTCGATGTTTCTCATCTGTTTGGCCGAAAGTTCATCATCGAAAATCACCATTCCCACTTCGCGTTCGGCTTCTTCCTCCTGCCGGATGTATTCTTTGATTTCCTGTAGCTTTCCTTTTCCTACGTAGGTGACCGAGTTGGCTCCATCCATTTTTTGGGTGAAACGCTTTACGGTGTGTGCTCCCGCTGTCTCTGCCAGAAATTCCAGTTCATCGAGGTATTCGTTGGTTTTCCGCTCGTTTTGTTGAGGAGTGATTAGTGCGACCAATACGGCCGTTTCGGTTTGGGCTTCTGATATTACAAATTCCTTCATTCGTTTCTGTTAAAATTAAAGTCTGTCGGTATAGACGAACAACTTGAAAACAGAACAAAGAGGTTGCCCCCTTTGTTCTGTCCGATTCTTTTCTATGGTTTGAGTATTTTGTCCGTTTCAATGCTGCCATCGGCATGGATGTATCTGACGATGTTGATGCCTTTGACGGGTGCGTTCAAGCGTACCCCATTGGGCGTGTAGTATTCTGTTGCCACTATGGGAGATTCTTCGCTTGTCGTGATGGATACATCGCTGAGGTCTTCGGTTACTTCCATGATTTCTTCCGGTGAAAGAGCGTAGTTATAGATGCGGAAGTCATCGATAAAACCTTTTATCAACGGGTCGGCGGGATATTGGCTCCGTCCGATGTAGTTCATTACGGGTTGTATGTCCGATGGCCGGATGGATATTTCTGTTGACCGGGCCAATTCTTCGCCATTGACGTAGAGAATTACAGCCTCATCGCTGATCGTTACGGCGATATGCTTCCATGTGCTTGTTCCCAACTTCTTGGTGCTGAGAATCTGCTCTTCTCCTCCGTTTTTCATGACGAAACGCATTTCGCTTCCGTTGCTTGGAGTCAGAAACATGTATTGCTCTGTGCCGTTACCGAAATCGAAAATTCGTTGCCACGAAACGGCCGCAGTCCATCTGAACCACGTGCAAATGGTCATTTCCCGCATGTTTGCCACTTGGTAAGGGAGGCGGATGTATTGGTCTGTTCCGTTTAGCATCAGCGACTTTTCGCCCGATTTCTTAGAGCCGGAGTAGATGGGTGTTCCGTAAAATGCAGCATCGAACCGGTTTACGCTTTGGTCCGTCAGGTCGCTGTCGAATTGCAGCTGGAGTATTTTTCCTTTGTATTCCTCGGTTTTTGCTCCGATGAAAGCCGAGGCTTCCGAAAGGTTGCCGCTTTTGTCTTGCGCTTTGATTTTATAGAGATATTTCACGCCCTGTTTCACGGTGTTGTCTACGAATGTTGTAGCGGTTATTCCCCGTCCGATGGTGTTGAAAAGCGTGTCTTTGTCAGCTGCAAGTGGGTCTTCGGCTCGTAGGAGGGTGTATCCGGACAGGTCGCGTTCCGTATTGGCCTCCCAATTGAGTAGGATAGAGGCCGGTTGGGGAGTTGCAGCAAGAGCGGTCGGCGTAGCAGGAGCAACCGATTCGATGGCAGCACCGGCCGGAACGAATCGCCATTTCCGGTCGGCTTCATCGGTGATTTCTGCCTGTGTAACCTTGACGTTTTCGTACTTTCCGGAAGTTCGCAGGCAGAGATTGCTTTGTCTGCTGACGATATAGAAGTATCCATCGCCTGCATATTTCAGATACCATTGCTGTTGTGCGCCGTTGTTGGGATGGTAAGCAATGATGTCGGCTCCGCTGACGAGCGAATAGTTGAGCACATCAAGAACATATTTGCTGGTGGTAAGCGATTGGATGGTGTAGTAGCTGAAGTCACCGCCGATTCTGGAACTTACCGGTGTTACGCTCCATTGTTGGTAGGCTGCGTTTGCTACGGGCGTCTTCTGCACGATGTTGCTGCCGGCCGTAGCGTTGGCATGCTGATATGCCAAAACCTTTCCGCTGTTGGCATTGACCAATACGTAGTTGCCGTTGATATAAGGCGGAACGTCTTCTCCCCAAGTGATGTTGACAACGCGCTCGGCATTGGTCTGTCCTACTTGATAGCCCGTTCCTCCCGGCATTTCAACGGTGAAATCGCGTGTCGGTCCGTATCCGTCAAAAAAAACTTCTCGGTCTTTGGATATGAATTGATAGGTCGATGTGTTAGCTTGGCGTTCGGACGTTCCGAGAAAAGCCTGTACCTTATTTTCTTCGTTGTTTCGATAAACGGCTGCGGCACTCCAGCATGAGCGATTTTCGGCATATGCGAGTCGGTCGCCGGAAGTGGCTTTACAGAATTCGCCGCGTGCGAGGGCATCGAATCCCCACCAAATGCCGGTTTGCATGCCGTATTCCACTCCGACCATAGCCTCCATTACGTTGTGAAGCTCATCGGCTGTGGCATGTTTCCCCTCAGAGCGGACAGTTTGGAAGAAGTTTGCGTAATTGTCGAACGAGCCGGCCAACTGATGCGTGTTTCCCTCATCAAGATAGCTTTTCAAGCCGTTGTACCAAGGCAATGCCTGGTCGCAATTGAGGGTGTTTCCTCCACAAATGCGTATGTTTTCAAACAAGGGGTTGGCCTTCAACAGCTTGGCTACATTGTAGAAATCCTGCATGGAGCCTTGCCCCCAGCCTGTGTAGTCCGGTTCGTTGAATGGAGCGACCGATAACACTGTGAAGCCTTTTGCTTGACAATAGCGGGTGGTTGCTTCAATCAACTTTGCCCACTCTTCAGGCTTGCCTACATAGTTGGTCGCATTCAATGCCTCGTGGTCACAGTTAAGTGCAATCTCTGTAACTCCGGATAAGCGGATGATATTGAGCCGGTTGTCCAGCGCTCTTTTTTGTGCTGCCGACAACTCCCCATCTACAACGAGGTCGCTTGGTTGGAATGAACCTCTGGCTGTGCCCAGATGCTCTTTCCCGATGAAAGCTACACCTCGCTTCATATTATCGGTTGAAGGCCATGCCGTGTCGAGTCCCCAAATGACGGGGCGTTTCACACCTGCGTCTTCCACGTTGAAAGGAACGGGAGTCACGGTGTGTACTGAAGTCGTCAGGTTGCTACTTGCGTGGTCGATTTGTGCCGACAGGTTGGTTGACTGAGATAGTAGAGCCAGCCAAGCAATAGCGTAGAAAGGTCTGTGTTTCATGTTGTCAATCGAAATATGATGGTTAGAAATCGGGTTCATATCGTTGCAAAAATACAACATTAAACCGAATTAATGAAAAAAGCGCCTTTTTTTCTTGCTTCTTCCTATTATATTTTGTGATTTTCTTTGTCGGGAATGGGCTGATGGGAAGTGGAGAGGGGGAGAGAGGCTTGCTTTTGTGAGTGACGGATTTTGTTCTTTGGTTGTATGGCTTGTAAATAAAATTTAGTGTATTGAAAAATAGTTTGTCGGATGTTTTTAACTTCAGGCTGTTCGGAATAGCGTTGCTTTTTCTCATTTGGGAGGGTGGTTTTCTCCTTTGGAGGGTAAAAAAGCCTCTCAAAAGGGCTGAAAATGCAGATTTCTTTCCGAAAGACCGGTCTGGATGGTTATATTTTTTACTTTGTCGTCTTTTTTGTCCGTTCTTTTGAAGAAAATAAGTTCAAAGGAGAAAAATGCTGATATTCTTCTCAAAAAGGTCGTTTCGGCTTGCATTTTTCAGAGAGCCGTACAGCAGATTCTTGGGAGCCGTGCAGCAGATTGTTGGGAGCCGTGCAGCAGAACAGCGGGAGCCGTGCAGCGGAATTGGCTGAGTTGCTCGTGAAAAACTTTTTTTCGGCCGGAAAAATGGGATTTTTCCTTGCTTTCCCCTCTTTCCCGGCCGTTTTTTGGTGTATTGCGAAAATATTTTATAAGGATTGTTGGATGCGAATGGCTGTTTTGTTGTCGGAAAAAATGGTTTGTTGATAGAGGAATGTCCGGTGATTATCGAACAATGATTTTCCGGGTGCTTTCGCCGATTGTTTGTTGCAGATAGATTCCTCGTTGCAACGGTATTTCGGCTTTTCGCCCATCCAGATGATAATAGTTGACAGAGAGGTTCGGTGTGTTTGAAATTGAGGGAACGGATTGGGCATCTCCTCCCATGAAATTGAACGAAGCGGTACGGCTTTCAGCATCGTAAGCAATGTCGGTTATCGGTTTACTCATGTATCCGCTCAGTCCCACGTAGACCTCTGCTGCCGGAGTGGAGTTGTCTGTCAGGGAGTTATTCCCGTCCGGCGAGGGGTATAAGTCTCCTTTCAGACTGTTTTCGTATTCGTTGTCGTTGCTTCCACGAACAAGGACGGTCAAGTCGTTGTCGGCCGGGATGATGCTGACACCCGGCATGCGGATATTGTTGTTGACCGTGTTGTTTTTCCACGTCTGTGCATTGTAGTTTACGTGGGTGACAAGCAACCCTTGTGCATGGTTCCCTTTGTTCCATCCGCAGTTGTCGACCGTCTCCAGGATGTAGTACTCGTTGACCGATTTCGGGTTGACGATTTTATATCCCTCTCCACCATCGGCAGTGGTTTTTAAAGCCGTAATCGTTGTGGGTGCGTCCAGCACTTTCAGTTCTTTCCAACCGAGGAGTTCTTTTTCGTAGGCGGTGTAGCCTACGGGGATGTAGCCATCGCACTTGTAGCTGCCGAAATCCATTAACGACCAATAGTCCATACCGAAAACTTCGACTCCGCTTACTGTGGGATAGAAGTCGGGAAGTCCGAGACAATGGCTGAACTCGTGACAGAACGTGCCGAATCCATCGATTTGGCCGAACATCAATTCGTTGTTACAGCCGTAAGCATCGAACCGGACGTTGTCCATTTCAGGCGAAGGGATGTTTTTGCTGCTGAGGGTGGACTGATGTGGCCAGACGAGATTGGCTTCGGTTGAAATGTTGGCTCCTTCGCCGGCATAGAGTGCATAGGTGACATCGACCGTACCGTCTTGGTTGTTGTCGAAGATGCTCCAATCTTCTACCAATCCGCCGGCTTCAGCCTTTTGAATGGCTTCCGAAATCATTTCTCCGGCTCGTAGGTCGAGTCCGTACGAGTCGTTTTCGCCGTAGTAGACATCCTCTTTGTCCAATGTGACCGGCCCGATAACGACAAAGTTGGGCGTGAACATTCCGTTGCTTTGGTCGTGGAAATATTGGAACGCCGAACCCTCTCTGTTTTCAATCTCTTCGCGTGTGGCCGGACGACAGAGACGGCGTTGGTATGCCTCGTTCGGGTTTTCATCTGTGAAAGCACGGTTTTGGAAAGCTATTAATAGGACGGGGATGTTGGGTGAACCTTTCGTTACGGGCATCTCTCCCATTCGGGTAAGTCTGCTTTCTGTTTTTTTTCTCCGATAGTTTTGTCGTTGTGCCGACCAACGTTCGAGGGAAAAGTCTTGGAGAAACAATTGCTCGTCTGTAGTTCGTTCTCCGGGGTTGTGTGCTTGTTGGTCAGAGCGTTCTCGTCCGTTTTCTTCCGAGAGGAGAAGGTAATAGAAAAGGCCGTTATTCCCCTTGACGATAGGGTATCCATCTGTTGTGCTGAGGTAGTTTTCGCGCTCATCGCCGTTGATGCGAATTTCCAATCGGCTTCCGTCTGCTTGTACAACCGAGTGTATCGTTCGCTTGGCGGGAACAGCATAGATGGCTCCGACAATACACAAGAAGAGGAGACCTGTTATAACTCTTTTCTTCATGCTGATTCTATTTGCAGATTACTTTTTTCCCATTGAGGATGTATATTCCCTTTTTCAAGCTTTTCGATATTGACTGAGAATTACCAATTCCGATTTTGACGCCTTGCAAATTGTATATGGGTATCTCTTGAGCGGGTGTGGTAATTGTGTTTATGCCATTGGGGTCGGCTTTCCCCTCGGAGATATATGTAGCTTTGATGACAGGACGATTGCCGTTGATGGCGAGTGCATTGAATACCTCAATGGTGACCTCTCCGGCATCGAAATAGACATTCTCCAGCGGAACATAAACAAGGAGGTCCTTGACAGAGTTGGGGTCCGTTTCGATGCGCAGTTCCTCTTTGGTCAAGAGCAGGGTTTGCATCTCATTTCCCTTTTGGTAAGTCAGTTGCACTCCGTCAAAAAGAAGGTAATTACCCTCTGCTATCCAGATTTCCACTTCGTTGACGGAATCGATGTTGCCGCTTTTGGGCGTAAATTCGGAGAAGATGTTGACTTCAATCTCTGTGATGTTATAGGTCAAGGAGATGGCTCCCGGCGAACCGATGGTATTTCCGATGATGTAGTATCCGTGCATGTCTTTGAGCCCGCTAAGTAAAATGTTGATGACGGTTTGTTCGTTTAGTGCACTTTTGTTTAAAGGAATACCTTGCAGATTGAGCGTAATCTCGGCTCCGTTTATCTCGAAGGGAATGGATATTTCTTTGTAGGTCCCCGCTTCACGATCGCCGTAGTGTAAAGTAGCGGAAGTGGCCTCCGTTGTTACTTCACCGGTGAACGACAACGTAATTAATCCCTCTTCGTCTCCGACAACGTAGTAGGAGTTGATGGTCTCTTCCTTGCTGGCTCCGATGTATTCTACGGCTTTGGGTGAAGCTTTAAGGGTTACGGAAATTTCGTTTTGTGCGCTGTTTTCCGGTTTGCCCTCTTCATAAACGTTTTCGACCTTTACTTTAAATGTGTCGCCCTCTTTGATTTTACCTGCATCCACAAGAGATTGGTACGTGTTGGCCAAAAGTACAGTTAAGATCGTTCCGTTTGTCGTGAAGTCTTCTTCTGCACGAATGTTGGTCACGATTTCTTCTTCTCCGTTCGGCAGAATCATGCTGACGCTGACTGCATCTTCTTGAATGGGGAGGTTAAAAAAGAAGTTGACGTTTCCTTCATCCGAAGTAGTGGAGTAGATAGCTCCCGATTCGGGGATGGTACGGTTCAGAGTAACGGGTATGTATGGCGGACCGGGCGTGAAATTTACTTCCATGATGATTTCTTCTCCCCAAGTAAAGTCGTGTTGGAAAAGATAGGTTTTGCCTTGTTCCGCTCCGAGGATGAAAACGTTGTTTCCTTGCGTGGATAGTTGGCTGTTCGTCACGAATTCCAATTCGTGTGTGGAGGTGTTTAGTGAAGTCTCTCCGGAGAAAATTTTGCAATAGTCGGTCAGTGTCAATGTGAGTAGTCCGTCTTCTATGGCGGTGAAAGAAAAAATCTGTCTTCCGAATCTGTCAAGAAGATAGCTTTCTCCGACTTCGATGTTCATGGGGTTCTCGGGAGTTCCGATAAGATTCGTGAGTCTGGTTTGTGCTTTCAGACTGCATAGTCCGAGGATTAAAAAGAAAAATAATAGGCTCTTTTTCATTTTCTATATATAATAAGGTAAGAAATTAAGTCGCAAAAATAGCGTTTTTGACTGATAGACAAGGCGAAAATGGTCTAAAAAATGGTTCTGTACGCCTAAAAAAATGGTTTTGGGCTCGAATAACTCTAAAAAATGGGGGATTTGGGAGCGTTTCTCGGTGGGAACGGACAAGAAAAAGGCCGTATCGAAAAAGATACGGCCTATATTATTTGTTAATAGTCAAGTAGACTGCTTTTTGTGCAGAACTTATTTACATTTGCCGTTGCATGTTGGCTTGATTTGCTTGAAGAAGTCATTTCCCTTGTCGTCCACCAAAATGAATGCGGGGAAGTTTTCTACTTCTATCTTCCAAATGGCTTCCATGCCCAACTCGGGATATTCTACACATTCGATGCTCTTGATGTTGTTTTGGGCCAAGATTGCAGCCGGACCTCCGATAGAACCTAGATAGAACCCTCCATGTTTCTGGCAGGCATCAGTCACTTGCTGACTGCGATTTCCTTTTGCCAACATAATCATACTTCCTCCGTGACTTTGGAACAGATCTACGTAAGAGTCCATACGGCCGGCAGTAGTTGGTCCCATCGAACCACACGCCATTCCCTCCGGAGTTTTTGCCGGGCCTGCATAATATACCGGATGGTCTTTCATGTATTGTGGCATCTCTTCTCCTTTGTCCAAACGCTCTTTCAATTTGGCATGGGCAATGTCGCGGCCTACAATGATGGTACCGTTGAGCGACAGACGGGTAGATACCGGATATCTGGATAACTCCTTCAAGATGTTTTCCATCGGTTGGTTCAAGTCGATTCTTACGGCTTCGCCTTCACCTGCTTGACGGAGTTCTTCCGGAATGAGGCTTCCGGGATTATCGTCCAGCTTCTCAATCCAAATTCCATCGGCATTGATTTTACATTTGATGTTTCGGTCGGCAGAACAGCTGACTCCCATTCCTACCGGACAGGAGGCTCCGTGACGGGGAAGACGCACGATACGAACATCGTGGGCAAAGTATTTTCCTCCGAATTGAGCTCCTAAACCGATTTTGTGTGCCTCTTCCAACACTTGCTTCTCCAGTTCGATGTCGCGGAAAGCACGTCCGTATTCGTTACCGGTTGTGGGCAGATTGTCGTAATAGTGGGTTGAAGCCAATTTGACGGTCAATAAATTCTTTTCGGCAGATGTTCCTCCGATGACAAAAGCAATGTGGTAAGGAGGGCAGGCTGCTGTACCCAATGTTTTCATCTTCTCAACTAAGAATGGAACCAATGTTGCCGGATTTAGCAAGGCTTTCGTCTCTTGATAGAGGTAGGTCTTGTTGGCTGAACCACCGCCTTTGGTGACGCATAGGAATTTATATTCCATTCCTTCGGTGGCTTCCAAATCGATTTGAGCCGGAAGGTTACATTTGGTATTCACTTCGTCATACATGTTCAGCGGAGCATTCTGCGAGTAACGCAGGTTTTCTTCTGTATAGGTCTTGTATACACCTAAAGCCAAGGCCTCTTCATCGCAGTAACCTGTCCAGACTTGTTGGCCCTTCTCTCCATGAATAATAGCCGTACCGGTGTCTTGGCAAAGAGGAAGTTTTCCTTTGCAGGCAACTTCAGCGTTTCGCAGGAAAGTCAGTGCTACATATTTGTCGTTGTCGCTGGCTTCGTTATCGCTCAATATTTTGGCTACTTGCTCGTTGTGGGCGCGGCGAAGCAGGAATGAAACATCGCGGAACGCGGCGTTTGCCATTGCGGTAAGTCCTTCTTTTTCTATTTTCAGAATGGGCTTGCCTTCGAACTCGCTGACCGAAACGTAGTCTTTGGTCAGTAAATAGTACTCTGTATCGTCCTTTTCAATGGGAAAGGGGTGCTGATACTTAAAAGGAGGTGTTGCCATAATTTTTACGTTTTATAGTTGATGTCTTAACTTGCGCAAAGGTACAAACTAAATTGGGAATGCGGAAAGAGATTCAAGGAAATAAATTTTAAAAAGTCTCTTTGGGTCTTTCTTTTATTGGAAATGGAAGATTTTGGCAGATAAAAAAATAAAGTCGAGCGTTTGTTTGCAAAATATAGTCGGAAAATATACATTTGCAACATGAAATCATTTCAGAGAGATAGAGAAACACTTGAAGTGGAATTTACGGATGATGGTTCTGCTACGTTGTTCGTGAAAAGTATGAACGAACATTATCATTCGGTGAAAGGAGCATTGACGGAGTCGAACCATATTTTTCGTGATTGCGCTTTTCTGTATCGGGATAATGGTGAAAAACGTCCGCTTCGATTGTTGGAAATTGGATTTGGTACGGGACTGAATGCTTGTGTTACTGCAATGGCTGTAGAAAAGGCATCTCCGGTACATTATTTTTCATTGGAGAAATATCCTGTAGAAGCTGATGTCCTGGAGCAACTGCATTATGAAAAATTTCTTGACGCTTCGTTGCTCTCGGCGATACACCGCGTTCCTTGGAATCAACCGGTAGACATTATTCCCGGCTTTACATTGGAAAAACGCATGGCCGATTATCTGACAGACCCGCTTCCAAATCGGATAGATGTAGTCTATTTTGATGCTTTTGCTCCGGAGAAGCAACCGGAAATGTGGACGCGGGAAGCATTTCTCCGTTTGTTTGAAGTCATGAACCCGGGGGCCGTGTTGACTACTTACTGCGCAAAAGGTGAGATTCGCCGCATGTTGGCTTCCATCGGTTTGCAAGTGGAGCGAATACCGGGTCCGGTAGGTGGAAAGCGAGAAATATTGCGTGCAACGAAGCCTTTCTACTCTATCCAACCTTGAAAAATTATAGTTTTAACTGGTAAAACAATTCAGAGATGAAACGAAAATGGATTATATGGTCTGCATTTGCGATAATGCCGGCTGTTAGTGCATTAGCACAAGAGTATCATGTGAAAGTATCGGAGGCAGACGAACCGATGCAGACCGGTAAATATCTTCCGGAATAAGAAAATAGAAAATTGATAAATGGAAGGATATATAACCAAACGGCACACCGTTCCCGTGAAGCGTTATTGCCGCACGATGGACTTGAAGAACGAACAAGCATTGATTGCGGAATACATTCACCGACACAGTGAGGGGGAAGCTTGGCCTGAGATTCTGGCCGGCATCCGCGAAGTCGGTATTTTGGAGATGGAAATATACATTTTCGGTAACCGACTTTTTATGATTGTAGAGACTCCGCTTGATTTTGAGTGGGATACAGCCATGACTCGTCTGGCCTCTTTGCCAAGACAACAAGAGTGGGAAGACTTTATGTCCATCTTCCAACAATGTAGCGAGGGTGATACGGCTGATCAGAAGTGGCAGATGATGGAACGGATGTTCTACTTATATAAATAAGGTGTGAAAATCAATGGGAATATTTCTGCTTTGCAAGTTTGTTCTCTTCAAAAATCCTTGCAAACTCTTAAATCATTGTTAATATATCACAATAGAAGTTATTCTTCGGTGCTCTTCGATTTATAATAAGGGAATATTATCGAATCTTTGCGGCTAAAAATCAAAGAAAGATGGCATATCAATTTTCGCGCATAGCGGTAAAGATAGGAAGTAATGTGTTGACTCGCAAGGATGGGACATTGGATGTAACCCGAATGTCGGCCTTGGTAGATCAGATAGCGGAGTTACGTAAGGGGGGAATGGAAGTGATTCTAATCTCCTCGGGTGCAGTAGCCTCCGGCCGCAGTGAATTGTCGGTCTCCAAGAAAATGGATAGTGTAGACCAACGTCAGCTATATTCGGCCGTAGGACAGGCCAAACTCATCAATCGGTATTATGAATTGTTTCGCGAACATCACATTCCGGTAGGGCAGGTCTTGACCATGAAAGAGAACTTTGCTACACGCCGTCATTATTTGAACCAACGCAACTGCATGAGCGTCATGTTGGAGAATGGCGTGATTCCCATCGTAAACGAAAACGATACGATTTCTGTGACGGAGTTGATGTTTACCGACAACGATGAATTGAGTGGTCTGATTGCTTCGATGATGGATGCTCAGGCATTGGTAATTCTCAGTAACATCGATGGTATTTACACCGGCTCGCCCAGTGATCCGCAGAGCAAAGTCATTCGAACGGTGGAGCTAGGGAAAGACTTGACGGAATATATCCAAACAGAGCGGTCGGGATTTGGCCGAGGAGGTATGAAAACGAAAACCAACATTGCCCGTAAGGTTGCGGACGAGGGTATTACCGTATTCATTGCCAATGGTAAGCGCGACAATATTCTGGTAGATTTGATGGCTCGCCCGGAGGAAACTCTTTGTACTCGCTTTGAGCCTAACCGCGAAGCTCTGGGAAGCGTGAAGAAGTGGATTGCCCACTCAGAAGGATTTGCCAAGGGAGAGATTCACCTGAATGAACGGGCTGTAGAGGTTTTGACCGGTGAGCAGGCTGTCAGTCTTTTGCCGGTGGGAGTCACTCGCATCGAAGGTGAGTTTGAGAAAGACGACATTGTTTGCCTGATGGATGCGCAAGGCTTTCGTATCGGAGTAGGGCGTGTGGCATACGATGCGGCAGAAGCGCGAACCTTGATTGGCAAGCATGGGCAACGTCCTTTGATTCATTACGATTATCTCTATTTGGAATCTTAAAAACAGACCATTCAGCGGCAGCCTTTCGAGGGTCGGCCGCTTTTTTATTTTTGTTGGGCAGCAGAGATAAATCTGCCGTGCAACAGAAGTTTGTCTGCCGTGCAGCAGATTTCCTTCCGCTGGGCAGCAAAAAATGTTCTGCTGGGCAGCAGATTTTCGGATGTTCTTTTTGAACCTTGAAGTGCCGTTCGGAGAACTTTCGCGGCATTGGGAATCTTTCAAAGACCTATTGCCAAATGTGATGTTCCGAGTTGCGATTCTTGCTCTCGGACTTTCTTTTTTTCTACGATTCAGAAACAAGAACAGAAATACGAACTTTAATCTTTGAAGTCTTCTGTTTGTCAATATGATAAAAAGCACTATCTTTGCGCGACAAAAAGAACGGGAATTAAAAGAAACGCTTTACAATATAATTTTTCAATGGAAGAAAAGAGTTTAAAACAGATATTTGAACGCGTGCAGGCTGCCGGTCGCGAACTGGCTCTTTTGGAAGAAGAGCAGGTAAACAAAATTCTGTTGGCTGTCGCAGATGAGGCTGAAACGAATGTCGATTACATCTTGGCCGAGAATGCCAAAGACCTTTCTCGTATGGAAGAGTCTAATCCGAAGTACGACCGTTTGAAGTTGACCGCGAAACGCTTGCAGGATATTGCGGCTGATATGCGCAAAGTGGCCGAACTGCCTTCGCCGCTTGGCCGTGTGTTGAAGCATCACGTGTTGCCCAACGGCTTGGAGCTGACTCGGGTCAGTGTCCCGTTCGGAGTGATTGGCATTATTTACGAGGCTCGTCCGAATGTGAGCTTTGATGTCTTCTCGCTTTGTTTGAAGAGTGGGAATGCCTGTGTGTTGAAAGGTGGAAGCGATGCCGATAGTTCCAATCGGGCCATTGTCGAGATTATCCATCGTGTACTGAAACGCTACGGAGTCAATGAAAGTGTGGTAGAACTGCTGCCGGCTACTCGCGAAGCAACGGCCGAGATGTTGCATGCCAACGGCTATATCGACCTGATTATTCCGCGAGGAAGTAGCAATCTGATAAACTTTGTTCGCGCCAATGCTACCATTCCGGTGATTGAGACCGGAGCCGGAATTTGCCATGCCTATTTCGATGAGTTTGCCGATTTGGAAAAAGGAAAAGCCATAGTCAACAATGCCAAGACACGCCGTGTAAGCGTATGTAATGCGTTGGATTGCCTGGTTCTTCACGAAGCTCGTTTGGCTGACCTGCCGGCTCTTTGCGAACCGTTGCAGAAAAGTCGGGTTGTCATTCATGCCGATGAACCTGCATATGCCGCTTTGTCGGGACACTATCCGGCAGAACTGTTGAAGCCGGCCACACCGGAAAGTTTCGGAACCGAATTCCTTTCGTATGCAATGGCTGTCAAGACTGTCCCGACTTTGGACGAGGCTTTGGAGCATATCTATCGAAACAGCTCCAAGCATAGCGAGTGTATTATTACTGAAAATGAACAGGTTGCCACTGAGTTTTTACGGAAAGTTGATGCTGCTTGTGTCTATGCCAATGCGCCGACTTCCTTTACTGATGGTGCCCAATTCGGATTGGGGGCAGAGATAGGCATCAGTACGCAGAAACTTCATGCTCGCGGACCGATGGCATTGGAGGAGATTACTTCATACAAATGGATTATTCGAGGAAACGGACAGATTCGAAGTTAACCGGAACGAATGGGGCTTCCTTGAAGAGATAAGAACAGATTTCAATCATATAATAAATAGGTAAAAGAGATGAATTTCACTTGTGTGCAGGATATTGGCGATTTAAATATTGCGCTGCAAGAGGCTTTTGAGATAAAGAAAGAGAGGTTTAAGTATGTGGAACTGGGACGGAACAAAACGCTGATGATGATATTCTTCAACAGCAGTTTGCGTACCCGTTTGAGTACACAGAAAGCTGCGTTGAACTTGGGTATGAATGTCATTGTTCTGGATATAAACCAAGGAGCG
>JAFUNW010000092.1 GCA_017472905.1 Bacteroidaceae bacterium | reverse complement strand
GAGGAGCATATACCATTACAGAATCGGGAGACAAATGTTTTCCTGCAATATAATATTGTTTAGCAGCAAAGGCAGCTCCACTGACTACAATAGGAACCTTTTTAGCTTTTCCTACTGTATATATCAACTCCAATGTATCCGGTTTCAAGGATTCCAATGAAGTCGAAACGGCCAATTGTCCCAATAATTTCTTTTCCAAATCAGATGCCGGAATACGTACAAAGCTTCCCCTTTGAGCATATTCTGCAAAATCAACTGTTATAGGCAAAAAATCTTGTCCCAACATATAGTTGACCAATACGGTACCTTTATCTTTTACCGTGAAATGCAAAGCTTTGGGAATTTCAGAAGTCACAATGACATTTTCCGGTAAGTTCTTTACTTTTAAAGGCACAGAAAATTCAGTTTCGTAATTTTCGTTCAAAGCCTGAATAATCCAAAACGTTGATGCGATTAAAACGAAAAAGAGAAAAATCAGAAACTCTCTGCTTTGTGGACTCTGCAGAATGTTTCCGATTTTCCTAATGAATAATTGGCTCTTTATTTTTATCTCTTCTTTAGAGAATATTCTCATCTGCTAATTTATTATTTCGAAACAGGTTGAGCCTCCGCATAAATGGAATTTCGGTCTATTCTGATTTTCACATTAGAAGCAATTTCCAACACTACAACATTATCTTCCAACTCTTTTACCTTTCCATAAATGCCTCCGGCAGTAACCACCGACTGGCCTACTTCCAAATTCTTACGGAAGTTCATAATTTCTTTTTGCTTTTTTTGTTGTGGACGAATCATGAAAAAATACATAATCACAAATATCGCCACCATCATAATAAGCATTGAATAATCTCCTTGAGCTTGCAACATAACAGTCAAAATGTTCATAATCTTTCTATTTTTATGGTTATATATTATCCTTTTTCACACAACAACTTCTCCAGATCAATTTTTCATTAACTTACCGTCTTTTTTCAATTGATTAACAATTGTGTCCAACATTCCATTGATAAAACCGGGACTCTTTGGAGTACTGTAAAGTTTGGCTATCTCTACAAACTCATTAATTGTTACACTAATAGGAATATTGGGGAAAGAGGTTATTTCAGCCAATGCAATCTGCATAATTACCAAATCCATGAAACTGATCCGCTTCAAATCCCAATTACGGGTGCTACCACTTAACAAGTGACGATAATAATCGGAATTCAAAATTGTCCGTCTGAAGAGACGCCGTGCAAAATCTTTATCTTCTTCATCCTTAAACTCCGGCAATAACTCTTGTTTAGCACCATTCTTTTCATCGAAACGCTTAATTGTCTTCAACACAAACGTATCAACAATCTCTTTATCATCATTCCAATACAGACTTTGCTCTTCTAACAATGCATCCAATTGTTCATTATTGAATACTAAATTTTTATACAATTTACGCCAGACTTCGCGATCTTCAGCATAGGATTGCTCTTCACTTTCCATATACTCTTTATAGATATCGCTTTCGATTACTTGGTTATAGAATGCTTTTACGAAATCATCATCGTTATCCCAATTTTTCTTTTGACTTTCAACAAAATCTGCAAGCTGTTGATTGATTTCCAATTGAGCGGCAAAACGATTTTCCACAAATTTCATATTAGGAAGCAACTCCTCACGGGTCGGGCGGAACTTTGCTTTTCCCATTTCTATCCGTTTAGAAGCATAGCGCGTTGTTGCAACTATCAATAAAAGTAAATAATTATAGAGGTCATAAGCTTTAGACAAACTAAAAAACAACTCTTTTTCCGCTGTATCTAAATTCTTTCCTCCATTCTGATAGTAAGCATAAACTATCTGCACAATCTTTAAACGAATAAGAACTCTGTTTATCATAAATTATATCCTTAAAACAACATAATTGTTAAAATGAAGTGCAAAAATAGAGATTATTCTTGATTTAACAAACAAGTTAGCCGTTTTTTCGATGAGCGACCGTTGAAATATACCGTTCATACAAAGTTTTTTAGAGTTTTTCTTTGTGATTTTAAAAAAAATAGGCAATTTTGAAGCCGATTTGAAAACTATACAGCAATTATTATGGAAGATTATAAAAAGAAAAATAACGTAACCGATAGTATGGAACGAGAGATTGTTTTCTCCAAATCAATTAAAGCAGGCAAAAGAATCTATTATTTAGACGTAAAGAAGAACCGCAAAGACGAAATGTTCCTAGCAATTACCGAAAGCAAAAAAATCGTAACCGGCGAAGGAGATGATTCTCAAGTAAATTTCGAGAAACACAAAATATTTCTTTATAAAGAAGATTTTGAGAAATTCGTTAATGGATTAGCCGAAGCTATTCAATTTATCACCGATGAACAAGGCCCATTCCAGACAAGAGAAGACGCCGCAGAAGAAAAAAGTGAAGAAAATATCAAGATAGACATTGATTTTTAGAGTTTAGCATTTGTCTATTCTGAAAAATAGGTGTACCTTTGCAGCCGCTTTTGACATCGGCAACGATATTACATCGTGTAATGGCGAATTAAGCAAAAAATAAAAACTTAATTTAGAGTAACACATTTATTAAAAGAACAATGAGAAACATTGAAATCAAAGGTACTGCGAGACCTGTAGTTGGTAAGAAATCAACTCGCGAAATTCGCAAGACTGACAGTGTACCTGCTGTATTGTATGGCGTAGAAAGAGACGAAAACAATTTGCCGGTAGCTACTCACTTTACTGTAACCAACGATGAACTTCGCAACCTTGTGTACACTCCACACATCTACTCTGTAGACCTCATCATTGACGGAAAAGCTTGCAAAGCTATTTTGAAAGACATTCAATTCCACCCTGTTACAGACCGTATCTTACATGTTGATTTCTATCAAATTACTGAGGACAAACCCATCGTTATGGAAGTTCCGGTTGCTTTGGAAGGTTTGGCAGAAGGTGTACGTGCAGGTGGTAAACTTCAACTTCAAACACGCAAGTTGAAAGTAAAAGCTGTCTACACTGCAATTCCTGAAAAGTTGACTATTGATGTTACCAACCTTGGCTTGGGTAAAACAATCAAGGTGGGTGCTCTGAACTACGAAGGTCTTGAACTCGTTAACTCAAAAGAAGTGGTTGTTTGCGCCGTTCAATTGACTCGTGCAGCTCGTGGTGCAATGAAAGGCTGATCTTTCTAAACCATAAAGCTTAGAAAAGAGACTAAAAGAAAATGAAATACTTGATTGTAGGATTGGGTAATATTGGTGAAGAATACCGAAATACCCGTCACAACATAGGATTCAACGTATTGGACGCCTTAGCTAAGGCGTCCAATATTGTTTTTGAAGATAAACGATACGGTGCAGTAGCGACCCTCTCTTTAAAAGGACGACAACTCATTCTGTTAAAGCCTTCCACTTATATGAATTTAAGCGGTAATGCCGTACGATATTGGATGCAACAAGAAAAGATTCCATTGGAGAATCTTCTGATAGTCGTTGATGATCTGGCATTACCGTTTGGCGCTTTGCGTTTGAAACCGAAAGGAAGTGATGCCGGACACAATGGTTTAAAACACATTGCCGCTACGCTTGGTACACAGGCATACACGCGACTACGTTTTGGTATAGGAAACGATTTTCCACGTGGGCATCAAATTGATTTTGTATTAGGACAATTCACGGAGGATGATATGAAAATCATGGATGATCGGATTGCCATAGCCATTGACATTATCAAAAGTTTCTGCCTGGCAGGAGTTGCAATCACCATGAACCAATACAACAAGAAATAAACAAGTATGGCTAAAACAGAAGCACGTATAGACAAATGGCTGTGGGCTGTACGAGTATTTAAGACTCGTACCCTTGCTGCAGACGCATGCAAGAAAGGACGTATCACAATGGGCGGCAGCCCTATCAAACCCTCCCGCATCATCAAACCGGGAGATGTCATAGAGGTCCGTAAGTCCCCTATCACCTATTCTTTTAAAGTTTTGCAAGCCATCGAAAACCGCGTAGGAGCCAAACTCGTTCCGGAAGTAATGGAAAATGTCACACCACCGGCACAATACGAATTATTAGAGATGAGCCGAATCAGTGGGTTTATCGATCGTGCAAGAGGAACCGGACGACCAACCAAAAAAGATCGTAGAAGTTTAGAAGAATTCACGATGCCCAGTTTTGAGGAAGATTTGGATCTCGACTGGGAAGAAGAGGAGGAAGAGGAAGAAGAAAGATAATTCCTTTTCTTGAAAAAATGAATATACGTCAAAACTTAATTGAGAAAAAGCAAGTGCGGATTACCCCAACTGAGTAATCCGCACTTTGCTTTATTTAAAGAGCAGCCTTTATAGCCTCTATCATCTCTTGATATTCCTGTTCGCTCAAATACACTTTACCAGGGTTCATTTGGAAAGTACCTCCATAGTCCGGCCCATCTACATATTTAGGAGCCAGATGAAAATGAAGATGTGACAACTTGTCGCTATAAGCTCCATAGTTAATTTTCTCAGGATGAAATACTTTATCCATTGCACGGGTTACACGAGTAACATCAGCCATAAAAGCATTGCGTTCTTCATCGGTCAACTCAAACAAGTCATTTACATGCTTATTATAAGCAACCAAACAACGACCATAATAGGTTTGTTCTTTGAACAAAAACACGCGGGATACATTCAGCTCCGCAATTTCAATCATCAGATTGTGTAGCGTCTCATTGTTTGTGCAATAAAGACATTCTTTAGGGTCACTTTTCATATTTGTATTTTTATTGGTAAAATTTTGCGAAGCAAAGATACAATAAAGAAACGAGAGTGAATACAGAAATGGGAAAGAATGTTATCTTGTTTACATTCAAAAGTACAATTCCCATTTTACCCGATCGGTTTGTATTGGGACAAAATGTCGCGTGCCACTTGCAAACGTTCTGCAGACAAGGCCCCTATACCTTTCAATGGATAAGGAATTCCGAGTTGAAGATATTTAAACTCTCCCATTGTATGATAAGGCAACACTTCTATTTTCTCCACCACCTTGAAACGAGCGACATATTGTCCCAACCTATCCAAATCAGATTCGTTATCTGTCATCCCCGGCACTACAACATGACGAATCCAAGTAGGAAGACCTCGTGTCTCCAATTCCTCTAGGAAACGCAAGGGATGTTCTCCTTTCGACCCGGTCAATCTTACGTGTAGTTTCGGATTCATTGTTTTTATATCCAATAATGCCAATTGCGTATATTCCAATACCTCCAAAGCCTGTTCGGTTAAAAGAATTCCGGAAGTATCTAGTGCCGTATGAATTCCATCCGCGACACACAGTTTAAAGAAATCTCGAACAAAATCGGCTTGGAGCAGAGGCTCTCCTCCCGTTACGGTTACTCCTCCGGTTACAATGAAACTCCGATAACGGTTTACTTCTGCCAACAACTCTTCGGGAGTCATCTCATATTTACAATCGGCATGCACATCCCATGTATCGGGATTATGACAATATAGACACCGCAAAGGACAACCTTGCATAAAAGTAACAAAACGAATACCCGGTCCATCTACCGTACCGAAACTCTCCAACGAATGAATACGCCCTTTCATCTTAAACAGAATCTATAACAGTTTTATTCTAAACAAAGAGCCGCGAGCAGGACGATTCCCCGACTTGCGGCCCAATCCAATTCCTTCAATTCTATTTACAAAGCATGATTTATGGTTCTGGAAATAACATCCAACTGCTGTTCACGAGTCAGTTTGGTGAAATTAACCGCATAGCCTGACACGCGAATGGTCAATTGCGGATACTTCTCCGGATGTTCCATAGCATCTTCCAACAGTTCTTTGTCAAACACGTTCACATTCAAGTGTTGTCCGCCATCCGGAGTAAAG
>JAFUNW010000091.1 GCA_017472905.1 Bacteroidaceae bacterium | reverse complement strand
GACCTACGGTAATGAATGTTATACCCAAACCTTTCAAAGGAGCAGGCACATCCGAATAGGCCATCTTTTCACGAATGGCAGCCAAACCAACGATAGCTAAAGCCCAGCCGATACCTGAACCGAGAGCATAAGTGGTAGCTTCACCTATATTAATAAAGTTACGCTGTTGCATGAAAAGCGAAGCTCCCATGATGGCACAGTTCACTGCAATCAATGGCAAAAAGATTCCCAATGAAGCATACAGTGAGGGACTGAAGCGTTCCACCACCATCTCTACCAACTGAGTGATACCGGCAATGATAGCAATAAACAGAATGAAACTCAAGAAACTGAGGTCTACACCTTCTATCAAGGCATCAGCTTTCAATACATAGTTCTCCAGCAAATAGTTGACAGGCAAAGTTACTAGCAACACAAACGTCACGGCTACACCCAATCCCAATGCTGTCTTTACATTTTTCGATACTGCCAAATAGGAACACATCCCCAAGAAGTATGCGAAAATCATGTTGTCCACAAAGATGGACTTTACAAATAAACTCAAATATTCCATAATACTTTTTCTATCAGGGATTAATTACTACTTTCTTGCAAATCTTTGTTCTTGGCACGTTGATACCAAATGATGCAAGCCACAATGATAAGTGCCATCGGAGGCATCAACATCAAACCGTTGTTCATATAGCCCATTTCATAGCAAGCTTCCGGTATGATGCGGAATCCAAACAATGAACCCGAACCGAGCAACTCACGGAAAAAGGCGACAATAATCAATATCTTGGCATATCCGAGACCATTACCAATACCATCCAAGAAGGATTCCCAAGGACCGTTCTGCATAGCAAAAGCTTCCAGACGTCCCATCAAGATACAGTTTGTAATAATAAGTCCGACATATACTGAAAGTTGTACGCTGACATCGTAAGCGAAAGCTTTCAGGATTTCACTAACGATGGTTACCAATGCAGCT
The DNA here is from genome assembly GCA_017472905.1 of Bacteroidaceae bacterium. Taxonomy (GTDB): domain Bacteria; phylum Bacteroidota; class Bacteroidia; order Bacteroidales; family Bacteroidaceae; genus Phocaeicola_A. Next base: position 1,850 of record JAFUNW010000091.1, on the reverse strand, counting down.
ACAACCACCAACTGTACGATGATACGGATTCGGTTGGGAATGGTGTTACGCAACAATGAAATAACCACGTTGGAAAATGCTGTAATCACAGTCACAGAAAGTCCCATTACAATAGCCGGTTCCAACTGTGCTGTTACAGCCAAAGCAGAACAGATACCCAACACCTGAACCGTTACAGGATTGTTCAGACCAAGCGGAGTAAAAAGAACTTCCTTATTCTTTTTTGAAAACAATTGACTCATAATTCTATTTCCTCCTTATTTATTCTTTAGTTAAAAACTTATCGTATGCTTTCAAGCAATCTTTCAACATGAGGTCTACACCGTTAGAAGTAATGGTACCACCGGAAATTCCGTCAACTTCATAATCGGGATTGGAAACGCGACCTTTTTTCACTACACTTAAAGCAACGTTTTCTCCGTCAAGTACCTTCTTTCCTTCAAATTGAGCCTGAAACTTAGGAGTTGCGATGTCTGCTCCCAATCCCGGTGTTTCACCGGCATGAGAGAAGTAAACACCGTAAACGGTATTCTTATCGCTATTCAGTCCGATGTATCCCCAAATAGGTCCCCACAGTCCGGCACCATATACAGGAATCACATATTTTGTTTCTCCGTTTACGTCACATTCAAACACATGCAAACGACCTTCGGCTATCTCACCTTTGTAGCTTGTATTGAATTTACCATCGTTCGGAATCAAGGTTCCGTCTTCTTGCATCAGCATATCGCCTTTCACATATTTGTTATACTCAGCTTCTGCATCCACAACATCAGTAACCTTCAAAGCAGCCAGAATTTGTTTTTTAGTATCCAATTCCACATTCTTGTTTTGCGCTTCTTTCAACGAAGAGCTGACAAATGCAAGCAGGAACGCAACGATAATTACCATTACCGAAGCATAGATAATTGTATAGCTGTTACTATTCGTATTCATAATCTTATATTCGGCAATTAACGGTTAGACTTCATTCTCTTTTCACGGCGACTAATGTTGCTCTGTACTACGCAATAGTCAATAAGCGGAGCAAACACATTCATCAACAAGATGGCAAGCATCATACCTTCGGGATAACCGGGATTCAACACACGGATGATAATAGCCATTGCACCAACCAAGAAACCGAAAACAAACTTTCCGTTCTCTGTACGTGCAGAGGTTACCGGATCGGTAGCCATAAATACAGCACCAAAGCAGAATCCGCCCAATACCAAGTGTTCCCACCAAGGCATTTGAGCCATGTAATTACCCTCCATATTGCAAGCATTGAAGATGAGCGCCATTACAGCACCACCAACAAATACCGACAACATGGTTTTCCAACTGGCAACACCGCTCCACAAAAGCAGAATAGCACCGAGAGCAATAGCAATCACACTGGTTTCACCGATAGAACCCGGGATGAGTCCCCATACCATATTCATATCAAAGGCCGGAACTCCAATGGTTGCAGCTTCACCCAAAGCGGTTGCAGCAGTGAAAGTATCAGGAAGGTCTACACCCAATCCTAAAATGCTTTCTGTAGAAACCCATACCGTATCACCGGACATTTGAGTCGGATATGCAAAGAATAGGAATGCACGGGTAATCAATGCGACATTGAATACATTCATTCCGGTTCCACCAAACACTTCTTTCGCAAAGATAACAGCAAAAGCAGTTGCTACACCCAATATCCACAACGGACAATTCACAGGAACAATCATCGGAATGAGCATACCGGAAACCAAGAATCCTTCTTGAATTTCTTCGTTCTTTAATTGAGCTACGATAAACTCAATACCCAAACCTACGATATATGACACCAAAATTTTAGGCAATACGGCCAAGAAACCATAGCCGAAAACTTC
>JAFUNW010000090.1 GCA_017472905.1 Bacteroidaceae bacterium | reverse complement strand
TGACGGAGAGAGCCGTTGCAAACGGTCGGATAAAATATTCATATCGTGAATTATTATTTTTTAGTTTTCTTTATTCTCTTTAATTTCAAGTGTTTTTAATTGTCTATATGCAATTGATGTCCCATTCGGTCGTGTTTTGTTTTCAAATACCGCTCGTTGTGAGGATTTGGAGCTATTTCGATAGGGACAATTTCTTCAATAGTAAGGCCATAGGCTTCCAATCCGATACGTTTAACCGGATTATTGGTGAGTAAACGCATTTTGTGAACTCCGATGGAACGTAAGATTTCAGCTCCTACACCGTAGTCGCGTTCATCGGCTTTAAATCCCAAACAAAGGTTGGCATCGACAGTGTCCATTCCCTCTTCCTGCAGTTTGTAAGCTCGCATCTTGTTCATGAGTCCGATACCTCTACCTTCTTGGTTTAAGTAAACAATGACTCCTTTCCCTTTTTCTTCGATCATCTGCATGGCTTTGTGTAGTTGTGCGCCGCAATCGCATCTGCATGAACCGAGAATATCTCCGGTTGCACACGATGAATGTACGCGAACCAATATGGGTTCTTCTTCGTTCCATTCCCCTTTGATGAGGGCCATGTGTTCCAAACCATTGGATTTTTGTCGGAAAGCGATGAGGCGGAAGTGTCCGTATCCTGTTGGCATATCTACTTCCACACCTTGTTCTACCATTGATTCTTGTTGTAACCGATAGGCAATAAGGTCCCGTATGGTGATAATCTTGATGTTATGTTGACGGGCTACTTCCTGCAGTTGAGGCATGCGTGCCATACTTCCATCTTCGTTCATGATTTCGATGAGTGCAGCTGCAGGGCGCAAACCGGCTAGTCTGGCTAGGTCTATAGCAGCTTCGGTATGTCCGGCTCGGCGAAGTACTCCTTTGTCTTGTGCATAAAGCGGACTGATGTGTCCGGGGCGACCGAATGTTTCCGGTTTGGAAGTCGGGTCGGAAAGGGCCAATATTGTAGCTGCTCGGTCGTGGGCAGAGACACCGGTAGTACATCCTTCTAATTTATCAACTGTAATGGTGAAAGGAGTACCTAATATAGAGGTATTGTTTCCTACCTGATGTGGAAGTTCCAACTCTTCGCAACGCGAAATGGGGAGGGGAGCACACAGTACGCCTCGACCATTGGTCACCATGAAGTTGACTTTTTCCGGTGTTATCTTTTCTGCTGCGACAATGAAGTCTCCTTCATTTTCGCGGTCTTCATCGTCTACAACAATTAGAAACTTTCCTTCGCGAAAGTCGGCAATAGCTTCTTCTATTGCATTCATCTTGATTGGGTCCATATACTAATTTTCATCGTTTGTTTTATATACCAGATCATTTTGTTCTTCTTTCTCTTCGACCAATCCGTCTTTTTCCATGATCCATCTAAGCTCTTTGCCGGTTTTGACAATGGTTTTTAAGTCTTTGTCTAATCGTCTGCCAAAACGGAGGATGCGTAAATAGTAGAGAAGTCCGGCCGGGAGAATCAAGCCCACCAATAGGTTAATCCATAAATATCTGGATGGACTTTTGTGTGCATTCTCTATCAAAATAGGGAAATTATTCAGCGTACCCAATACTCGTCCGTTCTTACTATTGGACAGTTCTTCAATCAGGCTTTCCATTTGTTCACTGATCTCATGAATGGTAGAGTCTGTTTCGTGATTGGTGAAAATGCGAATGTAGTTTGGTGCACGGTCGAAATGTTTCAATGCTGCATATTTTTCGCATTCATCTCCCAATTCTGCCAGCTTAGCGTATGTATGTGGGTAGTCGGGATCGTTGATAATGACTTCTTTCTTAAAGATGTGGCGCGAGATGCGTAGGCCGAACAATTTGCGGAAAAATTCTTTGTAGGCATCTATGTTGAATACTACGGAGTCGTTGTTGGCTTTGTAAGTGAGGAATGCACCGAAGGGCGCTAAAACAAATGTACTTGTCCACATGCCTACCCACATAACAATCTCTCCATCGCGGGCCATTTTGGTGAAAGAGTTATCAATAATATAGTAAAAGATAAATAGAATAACCGAAATGATGACGGGCATTCCCAAGCCTCCTTTGTTGATGATGGCACCGAGTGGGGCTCCAATAAAGAAGAAGACAATACATGCGAGTGAGAGGGTAATCTTCATCCACCAGTCTTTCCAATGTCGGCGGATGTTTTTGTCGCCATCGCTCGTGTTGTAGCTCTTCATTAACAAGTCGGTTTTGATAGATTGTGCCCGACTTTGTGCTCCTTGTATCATTTTCTGTCTTTGTGAAATGCTTTGCACTTGAAATAGACTGTCAATGTTTATGGGAGTCGTAATCTCTTGCAACTTAAGTGAATCTTTGGAAGTCAAGGTAGGTACACGGTACGAAGTTCGTTTAGCCTCTTTATAATAATGTCGTCCGATGCTGTCGCAGTAGTTCGTCATGGAGTCTATGCTGTGTTTCAATTCACGCATATCCTTTGCTGCAGATTGGTTGCTCAGGTAGCTGGCATCCATAGCATTGAAGTTCGCGTCAAACTCGATGATGGAGTGTTTCTCACGAAAACTTTCTCTGCGGTAGGGTACATTACGCGAACGCATGTTTTGTGCTTTCAGATTTTCAAACGATTCGCCGGAGTAAAGGTGTAATTGCAGATATTTTTTGTCTGCAGTCATCTCTAGCTTTCCGGAGTCGGCGACAATGATGTGTGCATTCTCGAATCCGTCAGAGAAGTTGTATATCATAACGTTATACAGCATTCCGTTTTTCGGATTCTTCTTCTTTACATAGAGATTATATCCATCTATTTCATCGTAAAAGACACCCTCGGGAATATCTAGCTCAGGCGATTTCTGTTTCATAGAGAAAATGAGAGCATACAACTCGGTTGTAGCTCGCGGTCCTATGACGTTTTGAAAGTAAAAGGAGAGGGCAGACAGAAAAAGTACAACGAAAAAAAGCGGACGCATTACCTTTATCAGGGATATGCCGGCTGCTTTCATTGCCAATAGTTCACATCGTTCACCGAAGTTACCGAATGTCATTAAGGTAGCTAACAGGATTGCTAGCGGGAGCGACATAGGAATAAGGGTAATTCCTGAGTAAAAGAAAAATTTAGCCAATACACTCATGGCCAATCCTTTGCCTACCAATTCGTCTACGTATCTCCACAAAAATTGCATCATGAAGATGAATAAGCAGACGAAGAATGTGCCAAGAAAGAGTAAGGCGAAACTCTTGATGATGAATATATCTAACTTTTTTATGCGTAGCATCCCAATAGATTGTACGATTCAAGCTACAAAAGTACGATAAAAACAGCAAGCGGCCTTATGTTTTCATTATTTTTAATGAATTAGGGGGAGACATCAAGTGTCAAAAGAAAAGTTTTTTTCACTACACTCTAGAAATTTCTTTCAGGTAGGCAAAAAAAACGCAGTTCCTTTTAGCTTGTTTCTCTATCTAAAATTAGAAAAAAACAACCATAACCATGAGAATACTTTCGTCAGTCTGTTTTATATTCCACAAATGCGTTGAAGGGTAGAAATCTCAAAATCCCAGATTTCAATCATTTCCTCTTCCTCTTCTTCTTCTTCAACGAAGTCTGTAACCAACAGTGTGTAGTCGCCGGTCAGTTCATTGCGAGCAATGCGGAATTCAAAAAAGCTTTTGGTATCTTCGTCATCTGTCCAATGAAAACGAACGTGCGAATGTAGTCGACATTGGGTCATTTCTGCGGTGCGTATTTCATCCGGACTCCATGTAAATGTGAAAGTTCGGTCTTTGGCTTCGACTTTTTCAGCCATCCATTTCTGAAGCCCGGTCTCGGTGCTTAAGGAATCCCATAAAATTGCTTCAGATATGTTGTGTAGTGGGTATTCAAGTTGAATCTTCTTTCT
>JAFUNW010000089.1 GCA_017472905.1 Bacteroidaceae bacterium | reverse complement strand
CTTTAAAGAAAAGCGCGGACGAAAGACTGCGCCATATACCAATAAATTGACAACCGATGAGGTTAACGACATTCTGAACAGGGCCATGAAGCAAAGTGAACGCTACAGATTGATGAAGAAAGCCGGATACAAAGAAAAAGAGATTAAGGAAGCGTTTAACACAAAGCAGGAAATGACCATTTTCACCTACGATCGCGGAGACGTTGACACCCTCATGACACCAATGGACTCTATCCGTTATTACAAACACTTCTTGCGATGCGGATTCATGTCTATGGAACCGGCTACCGGCCATGTGAAAGCATATGTAGGAGGCCCGAATTTCAGATACTTCCAATACGACATGGCAATGGTAGGACGCAGACAAGTCGGCTCCACCATCAAACCGTACTTGTATGCCTTAGCAATGGAAAACGGATTCTCACCGTGTGACGAAACGCGCAATGTAGAGCAAACCATCATTACCGAAGATGGAAAACCTTGGACTCCGCGAAACAGCAACCGAAAACAATACGGCGAGATTGTTACACTTAAATGGGGATTATCACAGTCTAACAACTGGATTTCTGCCTATCTGATGAGTAAATTGAATCCTTATGCATTCAAGAGTCTGCTCCATACATTCGGCATTCGCAACCTCGACATCCAACCCACACCGGCACTGTGTCTCGGCCCCTGCGACATATCTGTAGGAGAAATGGTAAGTGCATACACAGCCTTTGCCAACAAAGGTATTCGCACCAAACCACTTTTCGTTACCCATATCGAAGACAACAACGGCAACATTCTGGCCAGCTTTACACCGGAGATGGAAGAGGTTATCAGCGAGGAAAGTTCGTATAAGATGCTGGACATGTTGCGTGCAGTAATCAATGAAGGAACCGGTACGCGCATACGTTTAAGATATAACATTACAGCCGATATGGGAGGAAAGACCGGAACAACAAACAACAATTCCGATGGTTGGTTTATGGGCTTCACTCCATCACTCGTCAGTGGATGTTGGGTAGGAGGAGAAGACCGCGACATCCATTTTGACGGAATGTTCTACGGACAAGGAGCGTCTATGGCACTTCCTATTTGGGGACTTTATATGAATAAGGTATATGCTGACAAAAGCCTGGGATATACTCAAGAAGAGACTTTCCGAATACCGGAGGGATACAACCCTTGTCAAACGTTAGACGAAACCGAACTTCACATGCAAGAATTGGAAGAACTATTTGAATAATCTCCTGAAAATCTAAGACTTCGATATTCAAAAGAAAAGGGACTGATGTTTATTCGACACAGCCCCTTTTCTTTTTGCTAGCTCAAAACTCAACTGATAATCGTAGCCACCACCCGTCTTACACCTCCATAGTTGCGAAATTCGCACAAGTAAATCCCTTGCCACGTGCCCAAATTCAGTCGCCCTCCGGTAATGGGAATGGTTAATTCTACTCCGGTCAGCGAACTCTTGGCATGAGCCGGCATATCATCGTCTCCTTCGAAGACATGACTGTAGTAAGGTTCGCGTTCGCGAACTATATGATTATATATTGCCTCCATATCCTGCCGAACATCCGGATCGGCATTTTCATTAATTGAGAGGGCACAACTCGTATGCTTGATAAAAAGATGAAGTAAACCGGCTGAAGGAAGAGGAGGAAGATTGCGAATAATTTCTTCCGTTATTAAATGAAAACCGCGTGACCGAGCTTTCAGGGAAAATTCTTTCTGTTCTGTCATTTCTATCTTTTATATTCAATTTTAGGCGTTTCTTCACGCTAAATAATAGTTGTAATGTTTTTCGTGTCCGATGGTGGTAGCTTCTCCATGACCGGGATAAACAATCGTGTCCTCCGGGAGAACCAACAACTTCTCGTGCAAACTATCAATCAACTCATCGTAGTTTCCTCCGGGCAAGTCGGTTCGACCTATGCTGCCGAAGAACAATGCATCTCCGGTAAAGACAACTTGATCTTTCGGAGCATAAAAAGCCAGACTTCCACGCGAATGACCGGGTACGGAAAGGCAATGTAGTTCACAATTACCGAAGCGAACGATGTCTCCGTCTTGCAGATAAGAGCCTATCTCTACTGTTTCTCCCGGAAAAACCAATCCAAACATGCGGGTGCGCTCCACAGCTCCTTTTAACCAATCTTCATCGCCAGCGTTTGCCTCCGGCTTCAGTCCGTAGCGTGCATAAACAAATCCATTTCCGAAAATGTGATCAAAATGCAGATGAGTGTTCAACAAATGAATAAGCTTGAGATTGTTTTCCGTCAAATAGTTTTCCAGTATATTCCGTTCTCTTTCATAATAACATCCGGCATCAATCACCACTGCTTCGCGAGTTGTCTCGTCAAAAGCCACATAGGTGTTAACACCCAACATATTAAATTCGAATCTTTCAACGTGCATCATTGTTTTCTAACTTTTGAATGTCAAACAGTAGAGTATTATAACGTTACGTAAACGACCTTTTTCGTTTGAAAGAACTCTTCTTGGAAATAATCTTTCAGATCGGTCGTAATCATTTGATTTCTAAATGGCATGGTTTCGTTCTCCAACTCTCCACCTTTGAGGCATATCAATCCGTTGGGCAGGGCATTCCGTTGTTTGGTAGCAATGTTTTTGCGAACGAGTTTGACCAAATCTTTCAACGGCATTACCGCCCGACTTACAACAAAGTCGAACTTTCCTTTTTCTTCTTCAGCCCTGCAATGGCAAGTCGTCACATTTGTCAGCCCGATGGCTGAAGAAACTTCGTTGCATACTTTGATTTTTTTTCCAATGCTGTCTATCAGATGGAATTGCACTTCCGGAAAAAGAATAGCCAAAGGTATTCCCGGAAATCCGCCTCCACATCCAAGGTCCATCACCTGCGTATCGGGTTTAAAGTTTATCACCTTTGCGATGCCTAATGAGTGCAATACGTGGTGTTCGTACAGATTGCCGATGTCTTTGCGAGAGATGACGTTTATTTTCGAATTCCAGTCTTCATACAGTTCTTTCAACGCAGCAAATTGCTGCTTCTGTTTGTCGGTCAGATGTGTAAAGTAATTCAGTATTATTTCCATTCTTCAACTGGTTTCAGTATATTTTTCAATGTTTCATTGGTCAGCATCAATTCTGTGCTTCCCATAG
>JAFUNW010000007.1 GCA_017472905.1 Bacteroidaceae bacterium | reverse complement strand
CTTCGGTTTCTTCGTATCAAGCCATCGTACTTCCTCAAGAGTATGACTACGATATTCGGGTGATTGAGAGTGTGAATGCCAGCGGTAATACGCTCCAAATGCAGACTTCCCAAGGAAACATGTGTGATTTGTTTCGCAACATCAGTTTTACTTTAAGTACCGATCCGTCAGCTTCAACCCGCAGTTCCGATGGTTCTCCAATCTATACTCCGGTTTCTTATGGAACGATAGATGCTGATGGCCATTATACGGAGTTGTATCGGCGAGAGGGGCATACGCGTGCCTATTTTCAAAACGGAGATACACTGTGGAGCTTTCATACCGATTTCGATGATGAAGATATTCTTTCCGGAGCTGCCGGTCGCCTTTACTGGGAAAAATGCAGCTTCGATGCCGGCTTGCAAGGTGAGTTCTTTTTCAATTTCGGAGAAAAACAGATTACGGAAGTTCGCCGTAAGGGAGATATCAAGCGTTTCAGTTATCGTCTCACCGGTGGAGTGGAGGTGGATATGAAGCTCCATTATCGGTATGAATATGAATACCGAGAGGAGAACGATGAGATTATGAAAGAGAATATTTTTCCCACCCGAACGTTCAAGTTTATGGTCGGTAATGTTCCTGTATTCTTGAATGTGGATACCCATTTGGGCGGATACACCTTGTTTGAGTCGGAGGGTCGTGCGGATGCTACTGTCGGTGTAAAGATGGGGAATGAAGTGAGTATGGGGGTAGAGTGGACACCGGAATCCGGTGCACAACCTTTAGGTCCGGATGTGACTCCTTCGTTTGAGGTCTATCCTCCTACGTTCGAAGCCGAAGCATCAGCCGAAGCTAAGGTTTCCTACTATCCTCGTATCGAAATTGAATTATATAAGTTTTTCGGTCCTTGGGCTGAGCCTCGTCCCTATATCAAATCTTCGGTAGAAGCCGGCACTCGTCTTTCTGCCGATGGCAATAACCACGTAGGATGGCAAGCTCAAACCCATAACGGGATGGATCTTCGTTTGGGACTTGGATTGGATATTTTTGGTTGGCAGACGGACCTTTATGAATCGCCTCTTTTCAATCCGGTGAAAGACCGTTTGCTTTTTGACGCACCTTCGCGTATTCGTTGCCTTTCACCGGAGAACAACGTGGAAGTGAAGAAAGGTGAGAAGGTGAAAGCTGAGTTTATTGTGGAGTCTTTTTGTTCCATAACCCACGAATATTACCCATGTCCGTTTGCTTTGGTGAATTTTGAGGCTGAAAGTGGTGATTTGAGTAGCGAGTTTGCTGTGGCAGATGCAGAAGGAAAAGTTTCTGTGGAGTGGACGCCTTCGCCCAAGGAATCGGCATCAACCCGTGCGACAGAGATGAAGAATTGTAATCTTACGGCCCGTATCGTAGATAAAGCGGGCGAGGCTTTGGATGAAGCCACGTTGACAGTAAAAACAGAAAAACCGACTCTCTGTCCCGATGGCAATCATCCCCATGCCATTGATTTGGGGACTGGTGTGAAGTGGTCTTGTTGCAATGTCGGAGCATATTCACCGGAAGAATATGGTGATTATTATGCTTGGGGGGAAACGGAAGAGAAGAGTAACTATTCTCTATTGACCTATCAATATTATTTGGATGATTTGGATGGTGATACTGAATTTGCTAACATCGGTTTCGATATCGGTGGTACGCAATACGATGCCGCTCGTGCACATTGGGGAGGTAGTTGGCGTATGCCGACATGGAGTGAATCTAGAGAACTCGTTATCAAATGCTCTTGGAAATGGATAACCCAAAACGGCGTGAACGGTCAGCTCGTCACCGGTCCCAACGGCAACAGCATCTTCTTGCCCGCCGCGGGCGACCGCTACGGTACGGGCCTCAACTACCGTGGCTCGGTCGGCCTCTACTGGTCTGCTTCGTTGAACGGGCGCAGCCGCGGCCTCGGCGCGTTCAGCCTCTACTTCTACGATGGCTACGACAACTGGAACAATTGGAGCTACCGCTTCTACGGCCGCACTGTTCGCCCTGTCACAGACGAGTTGTTGAGCGATAGCGAAAAATAAAAGCGAAGCGTATTCGATTCATTTAATTATTTAATTTATTTTAGAGCGGGCATAAACAGCCCGCTCTTTCCCTTACCCGCGAAGCGGGTCGAAAAATAAAAAAAACAATAAGATAAGTATGAAAAATCATTGGAAAACTGTAGCCCTCTTTTTGGCACTGACGACTTGGGCTGTCGACAGCCGGGCACAAAGCGAACTCTATCCGGAGCATTTCGATTTGGAAGAGGTCTCCTTGTTGGATGGCCCGTTGAAAAACGCGATGGAAATCAACATCGATTTGTTATTGAAATACGATACCGACCGTTTGTTGACTCCCTTTGTCCGTCAATCCGGTTTGTCAAATCAATCCGGCAGTAAGTATTACAATTGGACGGTGAAATATCCCACTTTCTCCAATTGGGGACTCTCTTCTTGGTCATTGGAAGGACATGTCGGAGGGCACTATCTGACCGCTTTGGCTTTGGCATACGCCGCAACGGACGATGTAGCGGTAAGGGAACAACTGAAAACTCGGTTGGACTACATGCTGAACGTCTTGAAAGATTGCCAGGATGCTTACGCCGGTAATCAGCAGGGTATGGAAGGCTTCCTTGGCGGACAACCCATCAATCAGATATGGACCGGACTTTATGCCGGCAACTTGGCTCCTTTCAAACAATACGGAGGATGGGTTCCGTTCTATTGCAGCCACAAGGTGTTGGCCGGTTTGCGCGATGCATGGATTTATGCAGATAGCGAATTGGCCAAAGAACTCTATCGCGGGTTGTGTGATTGGAGTGTGAATCTGATTTCCAACCTGACCGATGCACAGATGCAAGACATCCTGGGATGGGAGCATGGAGGCATGAACGAAACCTTGGTCGATGCCTATCGCCTGTTTAACGAGCAGAAGTATCTGACTGCAGCCAAACGTTACAGCCATTTGTATGAAATCAACGGAATGCAAGGCGCGGAGGGAAAATATTCCACCACTTTTCTCAATGGATAGCATGCCAATACGCAAGTTCCCAAGTTTATCGGCTTTGAGCGTATCTATCAAGAAGAAAAGAGCAACGCCAATTACCGTACGGCAGCACATAATTTTTGGGATGACGTAGCAACCCACCGAACCGTCTGCATCGGAGGAAACAGTGTGAGTGAACACTTTTTGGCCCATGAACGCAGTGCGGAATACATGACCAACCTCGATGGACCGGAGAGCTGCAACTCCAACAACATGCTGAAACTTTCGGAAATGTTGTTCAATGAGACGCACGATGCCAAGTATGTCGATTTCTATGAAAGCACCCTGTGGAATCACATCCTTTCCACCCAAGACCCTGCGACCGGCGGATATGTCTACTTCACCTCCTTGCGTCCGCAGAGCTATCGCATCTATTCGCAAGTGAACCAAGCCATGTGGTGTTGTGTCGGTACGGGAATGGAGAACCATTCGAAATACGGACATTTTATCTATACACACGAAGGAAACCAAACACTTTATGTGAATCTGTTTATCCCCAGTTCTTTGCAAAGCGAACATTTTGCAGTGCGTCAAGAGACTGCATTCCCTTATGAAGCCTCCACCAAATTGACGATAGAGAAAGGGGGAGAGTTTACCTTGGCCCTTCGCCATCCGGCATGGGTTGCTGAAGGATATGCTGTGACTGTGAATGGAGAGAAGCAAACTATTGAAGTGGAAAAAGGAGTGGCCTCATACGTCAATCTTCAACGCACATGGAAGGTGGGGGATGTGGTGGAACTCTCTTTGCCGATGGAACTGCGCTATGAACCCTGTCCGGGATACGACAGTTACGTAGCATTTAAATACGGCCCCATTTTGCTGGCGGCACGTACGACAGCAGCTACAGCGGAAGAGGCTGAAAAGAGCGGATTGGTGTATGAAGCATTACCGAACGAATATGCCGGAGAAGGACGCATGGACCATGCACCCGGAAGTAGAGCCACTCCCAAAGGATTGAACTCTGCACCTTTATTAATAGGAGAGCGCGAGAATCTGCTGGAACGTATAACCCCGACCGATCTTTCGAAATTGCATTTCAACATCGATGCCGCAAGCGAAGTGGGTAGCGGAGGATGGTCGAATCTGACATTGGAACCATTCTATGGCATTCATCATAGCCGCTATTCCTGCTATTGGTATCAACAACCGTTGTCTGTTTATCAGGAAAGCGATATGGGAAAGGCCGATGCCGAAGAGAAAGCCTTGTTGGACCGCACCCTTGACTTTGTCGGTACGGGAGAACAGCAGAGCGAAGCCGGACACGATGCGTTGTATAGCACGACCTCTACTTCCGGTTCGTTCCGAGGCGAGTTTTATCGCGATGCACAAGCCAACGGATTTATTCAATATACCTTGTCCAATCCCAATGGAGAGACGGAAAACCTTGCCATTATGTGTCGGTTTGTTACAGCTGATGCCGGCCGGAAGGCCACCATCTATGTAGACGGAACAAAAATCGGGGATGTAACGGTTGCTTCAACCCATCACAAAGCCGATGGCAACGGATTCTATCATGTGGAATATCCCATTCCTGCAGAATTGATGTCGGATGCAGAGGGGAATCCCAAGAAGAGCATCGTCTTCAAGATTGTAGCCTCTTCGTCTACCTATTGTCCGGGACTTTATTATCTTCGTTTGGTGAATGGTTACCAAGATAAAGCTTACGTTTTTCGTGCGAAGGATTGGACAACGGGCGATGCCGGTCGGGTCAGCAAAGACCGATTTACTTATGATGAAGAAAACAATACGTTTACGGTAAAGTCCGGTACGGGTAATAACAATGTCTGTCTGATGTTGGACTATCAATATTGTGATTACCTGGTTGCCGGTGCGGATAAATATTTGATTGTTAAAGGAAGCAATTTGAGTGCAGCCACAGGTAAGAGTTACCTGTGGTGGCTTAATGGGATAAATCGAGGAACCAGTGTAGCACCTACTACGGTGAAAAAAGCAGCTGACGGAGATTGGGTGATAGCATGGGACATTACTCAGAGCGGAATTGCCGACAATTGTGTCGGAAGTGAATACAGTATTTGTATGGGACAGACAATTTTCGGATTGACCTCTACGACCGGAACATCCTGCATTAAATACGTTGGATTCTCTTCTTCAGTAAACGAATTTCTGGAGACTGTACATGTATCAGTTCTTCCATCTAAAACCGAAGAAAAGGTAGATGTATATACGATGAGTGGTATCAAACTTCGTTCCGGAGTATCCGGTTCCAATGCTACGGAAAATCTTACTCATGGATTCTATATTGTGGGAGACGAGAAAGTCTTGGTGAAATAATGGGGTAGACAGGTTGTGCTGTCGCCGATATAATCAGATAATTATTTATTCGAAAACATGAATACTTTACCGGATAAGATAAAAAATGCCTTGCGTGCATTGCAGATAGCCGAATTGAATCCGATGCAGGAAGCAGCATTGGATAGTTGGGGCGATGGAAAAGATTTGATATTGCTTTCTCCGACCGGAAGTGGAAAGACGTTGGCTTATTTGTTACCATTGCTCCTATCACTTAATCCTACTGTTTCAGGTGTTCAAGCTGCAGTGTTGGTTCCATCGCGTGAATTAGCTTTGCAAATAGAGCAGGTTTTCAAATCGATGAATACAGGATTTCGGGTTGTCAGTTGCTACGGTGGTCGTCCGGCGATGGAAGAACATCGCACTCTAAAAGGTGTTAATCCCTCTTTGGTGATAGCCACTCCGGGACGTATGAACGATCATTTGGGGAAAGGGAATATTGATATAAAGTCTCTGACGACTTTGGTAATCGATGAGTTCGACAAATGTTTGGAGCTTGGCTTTCAAGAAGAAATGGCTTCGGTAGTAAGTCGTTTGCCCCATTTACAGAGACACTTCTTACTCTCAGCAACAGATGCTGAAGAGATTCCGCATTTTATTCAGATGAAGAAAGAGTCTATTCGGTTGAATTTTCTTTCGGAAGAAGAGCAGATTCCGGATCGTATCCGTTTGCATGTGGTACATTCTCCGGTAAAAGATAAATTGGAAACCTTGTATAATCTGTTGTGTACATTGGGAGACAAGTCCGGTCTTGTGTTTGTCAACTATCGGGAGTCAGTCGAACGGGTATGGAAATATCTTTCATCGAAAGGAATCGCTTGCAGCATGTTTCACGGAGGTATGGAGCAGATCGATCGAGAACGTGCACTATATCGTTTCAGCAATGGTAGTTCTCCGGTTATGGTCAGTACCGATTTGGCTGCTCGTGGATTAGACATTCCGCATATCGAAAACATTATTCATTATCATCTTCCGGCAAACGAAGAAAGCTACATTCATCGAAACGGTCGAACGGCTCGGTGGAATGCAGATGGAGATGCCTACATGGTACTTCATGCGGAAGAGACAGTTCCTGCGTTTGTACAAGAGACTCCGGAAATAATGGAATTGCCACAACATGTTCCGGCACCGAAGCCGCCGGTTTGGGCTACTATATATATAGGTAAAGGTAAAAAGGATAAATTGAGCAAAGGGGATGTCGTGGGCTTTTTGTCGAAGAAGGGAGGATTAAATAAAGAAGAGATAGGCCGTATCGATGTAAAAGACCATTATGTCTTCGTGGCTGTCCTCCGCAAGAAGCTAGCCCATACCCTCAGCCAAGTGCGTGGCGAGAAGATAAAGGGCATGAAGACTTTGTTTGAGGAAAGTCGGTGATTCCTTTTTGAATGGTGAATGGTTTACTTTTTCTACATTATGGAAAGAATTGAGTAATAGCGGAAAAAAGGAAACGCAAGAAACTCCTGTTTTTTGTATGTGAAATCCTAAACTATTTTGTAAAATGAAAACTATACAAAGTCGTTTCAAAATATCCGGTAGCGTATTGAAACTCTTGGCGGTCGTTTCCATGTTGGTAGATCATGTGGGGATGTTTGTCTTCAGAAATAACGAAGCGTTTCAGCAAGTACTTTTCACGATTGGAAGTCGGGATATAACACCCTATTTTCTGATGCGAGCTTTCGGACGCTTGGCTTTCCCCATCTTTGCATTCTTGATAGTGGAAGGTTTTGTCCATACGCGAAACCGTTTTAGCTATGGGCGTAACCTGTTGTTTTTTGCCTTATTGTCCGAAATTCCTTGGAATTTGATTCATGGCGGGACTTGGCTTTATTCTCGTCAGAATGTATTTTTCACGCTGTTCTTAGGATACATGGGACTCTGTTGTTACAACTGTTTCAAGGAAAATATTGTCAAGCGGGGGATGGGACTTATGGTTCTGTTGGGTATCACCTTTTTCTTTCGTGCCGACTATGGTTTCCGAGGGTTTGCCTTTATCCTGATGCTTTATGCATTGCGCAATCAGTTGTTGTTGAAATCGGTTATAGGTTGTTGTATGCTTCCTGGAGCTTGGATACCTGGAATTTCATTCATTCCTATCAGTTTGTACGATGGAAGAAGAGGATTTATTCGAGGTGCGGTGTGGAAATTCTGTTTTTATGCATTCTATCCGTTACATTTGATGTTGCTTTATCTGTTCTGTCGTTAATAATCCCTATGCTGTAGAGAAAAACTCTTTTGCTGTTTTTTTATTGGATTGGTTACTGATATTTAATGTTTTCTTTGACTTTCTCTGTTGGAATTATTTGTAATAAGTCCTAATCTCTATGTGAATTCAAAAACTTTATCGGATAGTATTGGCTTGAATTACATATTGAAAGTAAAATTGTGCAAAAAAACAGTAAGATGAAAAGAAATAATCCTATTTTGCGTACATTTTGTACTGATTTCGTTTGTTGAAAAGAAAATATTATGTAATTTCGCGCCATCTTTTGAAACATATTGTATAACGTATATAAAAACAACTAAGAAATGAAAAAGCATAATTTCAATGCAGG
>JAFUNW010000006.1 GCA_017472905.1 Bacteroidaceae bacterium | reverse complement strand
TTCTGGTGGTTAGAGTGCATTTGAAACAAGCGTGATACGCGCTCTTTCTTTCCGGAACGAGTATTATAGATATACGAACCTGCTTCAACTTTACCGGAGTAAACACGGAAGAAAGTCAAACGACCAACATAAGGGTCTGTTGCGATCTTAAATGCCAAAGCAGATGTTTTTTCCTCTTCGCTCGGTTTGCGATCTTCTTCAGCTCCGGTCTCAGGATTTGTTCCCACGATTGCAGGAGTATCCAATGGAGAAGGCAAGAAAGCACATACATAATCAAGCAAAGTTTGCACACCTTTATTCTTAAATGAAGAACCACACAACATCGGTACGATTTCCATCTTAAGAGTTCCGGCACGTAAAGCACGCATGATTTCCTCTTCTGTAATTGTAGAAGGATCATCGAAGAATTTCTCCATCAAAGCATCATCAAACTCAGCAACAGTTTCAAGCATTTTGCCTCTCCACTCTTCTGCTTCGCCGACCAAGTTTGCAGGAATCTCTTCAACATCATAGTCCGCACCCATAGTCTCATCGTGCCACAAGATAGCTTTCATTTTAATAAGGTCTACAATACCTTTGAAGTTCTCTTCTGCACCGATAGGAATTACTACAGGGCATGGATTAGCGCCCAATACATCTTTCATCTGACGCACTACTTCATAGAAGTCTGCTCCAGAACGGTCCATCTTATTAACATAGCCAATACGAGGCACATTGTATTTATCAGCTTGACGCCATACAGTTTCAGACTGCGGCTCAACGCCACCTACTGCACAATATGTAGCAACTGCACCGTCCAACACACGCAAAGAACGCTCTACCTCAGCTGTAAAATCCACGTGTCCCGGAGTATCAATCAAATTGATCTTATAAATCTGATTGTTATATTTCCAACGAGTTGTAGTTGCAGCAGAAGTAATAGTGATACCACGCTCTTGCTCTTGAGCCATCCAGTCCATTGTAGCGGTTCCATCATGAGTCTCACCGATTTTGTGAGTCAAACCAGTATAGAACAAAATGCGCTCAGATGTCGTAGTCTTACCGGCATCAATATGAGCCATAATACCGATATTACGAGTCAATAACAAATCTTGCTTTGCCATTTTCTAAGAATTCTTTATTAATTAAAATTAGAATCTAAAGTGAGCAAATGCACGGTTAGCTTCTGCCATACGATGCATATCCTCTTTACGTTTAAAAGCACCACCTTGCTCATTGTAAGCATCGATAATTTCTGCAGCCAATTTATCAGCCATAGATTTACCACCACGTTTACGAGCAAAGATAATCAAATTCTTCATTGAGATTGACTCTTTACGATCGGGACGAATTTCTGTCGGAACTTGGAATGTAGCACCACCGATACGGCGAGATTTAACTTCTACTTGAGGAGTAACATTTTCCAATGCTTTTTTCCAGATCTCCAATGAAGTTTTTTCTTCATTCGGAAGTTTTGTCTTCACAGTTTCAAGAGCTGCATAAAAAATTTCATAAGATGTATTTTTCTTTCCATCATACATCAAGTGATTCACAAACTTTGAAACCTTTTGATCATTAAATACGGGGTCTGGAAGAACCACACGTTTTTTTGGTTTTGCTTTTCTCATTAGTTTGAAAATAATGTTTTGTTTGGGGCTGCATTTTTGTCTTCTTCAACGTTTCCTCTGAAACATTTACTCAACCTTTAGCGAAATCCAACAAACCAAAACGAAATTAATACATTAATTAAATCTTTTAATTTTTACGCCTCACGGCTTTTTCTTACTTTTTCTTTCCTTTTGCAGGAGCTGCTGCTTGTCCCGGTTTTGGACGTTTTGCACCATACTTAGAGCGTCTTTGTGTACGACCGGCTACACCTGCGGTATCCAATGTACCACGTACAATGTGATAACGTACACCCGGAAGGTCTTTTACACGACCACCACGTACCAATACAATAGAGTGCTCTTGCAAGTTATGTCCCTCACCCGGGATATAAGAGTTCACCTCTTTTTGATTCGTCAAGCGGACACGTGCCACCTTACGCATAGCAGAATTAGGTTTTTTCGGAGTTGTAGTATATACTCTCACACAAACACCACGTCTTTGAGGACATGAATCCAATGCAGGAGATTTACTCTTATCAACCAAAACCTGTCTTCCTTTTCTTACTAACTGTTGAATTGTAGGCATTTTGTTTGATTTTTAATTATTATATTTTTGTTTACTAATTATCTAAGCACACAAGCGTCTTCACACTTTTGGGCTGCAAAGTTACAAATAACTTTTTAATAGACAACTTTTTCACAAACAAGAAATGCCGAAAGCTGGTGTTTATATGAATATATTCTACTTTTTTAGGATTGATTAACACATCATTAATCACCAATATCTCCAAACTGCCATCTTTTCTCAACTAAAAGATCTGGAATTTAGGCCTCTCCTTTAAAATCCGAGATATGTGGCACGTAAGTTTTATTATTGTTTGCCATTTGTTCCGGCATACGAATCGGTCCCCAATTAGCTTCATACTTCGTTACGTTATCCTGCAATGCAAAGAGCAGACGCTTGGCATGTTCAGGAGTCAATACAATACGAGATTGTACGTTAGCTTTAGGTAATCCGGGCATAACACGTACAAAGTCGAGTATAAACTCTGAAGTAGAATGACTAATAATTGCTAAATTCGCATACGTACCCTGCGCAACATCTTCTTTCAACTCAATTTGTAATTGTCCGTTTGGATTCGGATTATTCTTTTCCATAATTTCTCAAATTATTTTTATTTTAAACAATCATACGAGCCGCGAAGATACCATTTTATTTCTTTTTTTCCTAAATTTCGACAAAGATTGTTCACTTTCAATACAAGGTGCTCTAATAAATTACACCTATTTATATAATAGAATAGTGTACGAACCAAGTTACATACAACTCAATTCGTACACTATCATAAAACTTAATGAATCTTGCAGATGCGTCCTTACGCAAAAATCATCCTCTGCAGTTTTCTACCCTCTGACGAATACTCTCTGCTACAGCAACAAACTCATCCGAAGAAAGTTGCTTGCGAGGATTCGAGAATATCATATCCGACTCTTCATTAATCGGTATCAAATGGATATGTGCATGAGGTACTTCCAAACCAACAACCGCAACCCCGACTTTTTTGCAAGCAAAAGCCTCTTGGATTGCTCCTGCGATTTTCTTTGCAAAAAGATGCATTGCAGCCAATTCTTCATCTTCCAAATCAAAGATATAGTCCACCTCACGCTTCGGAATCACAAGCGTATGTCCCTTTTGCAACGGATTAATGTCTAGAAAAGCATAAAAACGGTCATCCTCTGCAACCTTATAACTCGGAATCTCCCCTGCAACAATTTTACTGAAAATGCTTGCCATTTTTCTATATTTCACTTAATTAACCGAAACTGATACTTATTATTTCCAACGATATTTTTCCTTGCGGAATGGTTATCTCAGCCACATCACCGACCTTTTTACCCAAAAGTCCCTGAGCAATGGGAGTATTTACAGAGATTTTCCCTTCTTTCAAGTTAGCTTCGCTTTCCGACACGATGGTATAGGTCATTTTCATTCCGGTTTTTACATTCTTCATTTCTACTTTCGAGAGAATCTGCACCGAGCTGTTATCCAACTTGGACGTATCAATGATTTTAGCTTCACTGATAATCAATTTCAGTTGGTTGATTTTCATCTCCAACATTCCTTGCGCTTCTTTCGCTGCATCATATTCTGAATTTTCAGACAAGTCACCTTTGTCACGCGCTTCAGCAATCTGACGCGATATCTCAGGACGTTGAATCGTCTCCATTTCTCTAAGTTCGGCCAATAATTTATTATAGCCCTCTTCCGACATATATGCCATAATTTCTTTCCTCCACTTTTTTAGGTTTGTTATACAATTTAAGGCTTGGGTTATAAAACAAAAAGAATTCCGACATTGTTCGTGTCGGAACCCCTTTCGTTGTATTTGCAAGGGCAAAGGTAAGATTTAAATTCGAGACGAACAAACTTTTATCGAAAAATCGCGGTTTAACGGATAAAAAAGGTCAAATCAAGTATCCGGTATCAGATACCATACTCTACCCCTATTATGAATTTCAGTCACAATTTCCGCTTAAAAGATTGCTCACTCAAAAAAAGATTGTATCTTTGCACCCGCAAACAAGAAAGGTGCCATAGCTCAGTTGGTAGAGCAAAGGACTGAA
>JAFUNW010000088.1 GCA_017472905.1 Bacteroidaceae bacterium | reverse complement strand
CGCATGAAGAATCGCCGCATCCGTATCATCGGTGGTCCGTTTGACGGGTATGAAGGCACGTTGATAACCACGCGAGGCTCCAAAGTCAAGCGCCTGTTGGTGGAAATCCCCGACCTTCTCGCCGTCAGTGTAGAGGTTAGTCCCGAATACATTCAGCTGATAGAGTGATTCGCAACAAAATGTTTCTTCCTTCGTAAGGAGAATTATCGGCCGTATTCCTTGCAAACATTGAAACCCGGACAATGCGGTTTGCGGTAGTCCAAGTCACTGTGTCCGACAACAATGGCTTTCGGATATCGTTCCTGCAACTCCGTAATCAATTTCCGTAAGGCAATCTTTTGCGCTTCGGTACGTGTGTCGGCAACCTCCTTTCCATTCGCAGAAAGCCCACCGATGTAGCAGATTCCGATGGAGTGTCGGTTGTGATTCACGCAATGTGCCCCGATTCTCTCTTCCGGTCTTCCTTGTTCAATGGCTCCATCGGTCGGAATCACATAGTGATAACCACATCCCTTCCAACCCAGTGAACGATGATACCGGTCGATGTCTCTCATACGCAAGACACTGTCGGCCTTGTTAGCCGAACAGTGTACAATGATTAAAGTGATGCGTCTCATAGATTGCAGGCAAGTGCGCCTCCGGCCGCACCGGTAAGGAGCATTTCTACAATTTTGATGATATAGAGCACGATGCTCTTCCAATTTGTTTTCATACCTTTTGTTTTAAATAAAATAATAATCAGTAACTGCATAGTTGGTTGATTCCTTTATTTGTTTGCGTTACTCGGTTGACGATTGACTAGTCGCAAGACTCCTGTTTCGACTAGTCAACCGTGTAAAGCATACTGAATGCTTCAACCGCGCGAAGCGTATTCAACCGGTCTGCCGTTCGAATCCTTTTTATACCGGATAGTTACCTTCGTCCGTAGAGGTGTTTGAGTCGTCACCCTCTGTAGAATCCGATCCGGAAGAAGCATTGTCGTTTGAAGAAGAACTTCCCGCTTTAGCTGCTGCCAAGTCAACAGTCGTTTCACCCGCCTTCTCCGCTTTCAATGTAGCGACCTGTGCTGCACGACTGGCCACTTGGTTGAATGTGGCCCTGCTCACCAAATTACTGAAGTCATTCCCCGGAGTGAAAAGAATGTTTACTTCCGCGATATTCTTGGCGGTGAACTTCTCAATGCTCTCTGCGCCGGTGCAACCGATAGAAATTCCGAATGTACCTAGTTCACCCAATTGGATTTTGTTGCCATTGAGTAGTTGTTCTACGATACATTCACACATGTCAGAGATGACCCCCTTCACTGTTCCTCGTGAATAGACTCCGTTGTGGTCGGCAATATGTCTGGCAAATTTCTCCAGAGTCCAGATTTCATTCACTTGGTTCTTTGCATAGGCTTTGGGTGCCTCTTCAGGTTTGATGGGATTTCCCATCATGTACACAGAATAATTGATCATAATGTTTAATAAATTAATGAGTTAAACAATTTGTTAAGGAACGTCTCTATCGTTTTCCTGATGCAAAGGTATATCGTTCGGAAAGCCGAAACAATTTTGTGTAATTGTGTTGAAAAAACGTTGAATATTCATTGAAAAATCCCTGTAAGAACAAGGAAAATGGAAGAGAAAGATACTTCAAACATTACATTCAACATCTATGGAGGTTCGGTACAGATACTACCCAATGCAACGAAAGCTGAACAGAATTTCTATAATACTCATTCAGAAGAAGGACTATCTCCCGTAGAAAAAACAGAAGAGCCTCTTTCCGGTACAGCCCTACGTTTGGGCCTATATATAAATAAGGTGGAAGATCTTCGTGGATATTTAATCATGTTAAACGCTTGTACTACTGCTAAAGAAATCGCAGAAGTTGTTGCCATCATGCATGAAAAAGAGCCGAAACTTACTCATGAAGAGATAGACAAAGCTCGTTTTATCAATTTGCTTCCCTCTCTTGCTCCGCAAGTAACTAAAGGAATAACGACAGATAATCTTCGCGTTCACATTGATAATGCCGTGCGGATTCGAAACCGAAAAAACAAGGAAAAAAGTATCCTAAGATAAATGGCCAAGTATCTTAAGATAAATCGTCAAGTATCTTAAGATACTTTGCAAAGTATCCTAAGACCCTGTTTGGGGACATCTTTATAGAGGCTGGATATCGCGGACGGATGACACAAAGCGTGGAGGCGATATAGACAATGACAGTTGTTTGGATGATGTAGCGGAAATAGTTTATACGAGGGATATCTTCAAGAGAGATTGATAAAAACCTGTTAATCCGTTGGTAGATTAAGAGGAAAGGTTTATCTTTGCGGCAACAACTAAAAAGAATGTGAAATGGAAGCAACAGTATTCAATCCCGCTCAACTGCAATTGTTGGAGATGATGTCTTTTGTGAAAAGTGAAAAAACATTGGCAGACTTGAAGCAAGTTATTTCGGACTATTTTGCTTCACAGGCACAAGCCGAGATAGACCGCTTGTGGGATGAAGGTTTTCTCACTGAAGAAAAAGTGGAAAGTTTCCGTAAACTTCATGAACGTACTCCATATAACTGATTGAGATGTTCAATATTGTTCTCGACACCAATTGCCTTATAATAGCCATTTCGTCACGCAACTCTTGTCATCGTGTCTGGCAGTCCTTTTTGGCAGGAGAATACACGCTATGTGTAAGCAATGAGATTGTCGAGGAATATTTGGAAGTTCTTTCTCGCAATATTAATCCATTGGTCGCAGAGTCTATTGTATCTGCTATATTGATGCGTAGTAACGTGTTGAAGGTAGATCCTCATTTCCGCTTTCGCATGATAGAACGAGACCCCGATGACAATAAATTTGTAGATTGTGCCATTTGTGCCAATGCCAAATACATTGTCAGCGAAGACCATCATTTCGATGTCTTGAAGAAGTGCTCTTTCCCTAAGGTTGAGGTTATCGGTATTGATTTGTTCGCAAACATTCTCAAGTCTCGTCCTTATGCTTTCCCTGATGAAGACATTCCGATGCTTTTGAATGAAGACATGAATGAGTATTCAAGCAAAAAGTCTGAATCAGATTGTTGATTCATCAACACTTTCAACCACTCACCCCGCATCAACCAATTATCCCGCATGGCCGCTCGTAGTTTGTAGCTGGTTTTAATTTTTAACTATTAACTGTTATATTTGCGAATGAGCCACTCTAGCTTGTAGCTCATCACTCGTAACTAATATATACTTCAAGTGCCAACGGTTATATACTTCATTGGCAAAATAAATGCAATTAGTTTTCAGACAGATAAAAACCTGTTAATCCGTTGGTAGATTAACAGGAAAGGTTTATCTTTGCAGTCAGTTAATGAACCGTCCGATTATGAAAGAGTACAGACCGATAGAATCAGAACCGCTTGTGGCTGAAGAACCTGCAGTGGCTTATGGCAGTGCGTATGTGCAAGGATTGAAGCAACGTCTGATTGCGACCATAGACCAATCAAATGATGAAGAACGTCTGCAACGGTGTTTAGAGCTTTTCTATGCAGAAACCATGCTTTGTATGTTTTCAGAAGAGGAATTGGATGAAGAAATAAGACTTTCTGAAAAGAGCGG
>JAFUNW010000087.1 GCA_017472905.1 Bacteroidaceae bacterium | reverse complement strand
TGTCGAACATACGCCCGTCCAATCAGCATATCTTTCTTTTCGGCAAATTTTCGGAAATCTTTCACAAAAGTAAAATGACGCACTTTGTCCAAATTCAGAAGAACAGAATTTGCATTTTCCCCCACGATGGGACGGCTTTTAGTGATGGAGGGTAGGGAGGGAATGTCTGTAATATCACCAAAAAGCGTCCGAATACGCAACTGCCCATCGAAATAGCGCGTATATTCGTAGGTATCGAAAAAATAGGTCCTGTTGGCATATTGTCCTTTCCGCTTTTTAGGCAGTTTAAACTCCTCAAGTAGAATGGAGCCATTCTCTTGCATACAAGTGACGCCTTGAAGTTTATTATAATAATTTACTCTCTTCAAAATAGAATCTTTATCTTCCATCTCCAAGTCGGCCAACATACGCGGCAATCGTTTACGAGACAAGCACCACTTCGGAGTATAGTAACGAATAAAGCTCTTGATATAATAGAGCAACTTGCTATTTTTATGTTTCTGCTTGCGTATGATTTTAAGCATGGCGTTCGCTTTTTCCTTTCAATCGCTTAATTCTTTTCTCGTTCCACTCTTGGTATTTAGCTTTGGTACGTTTCCAACGCTTGTGGGTCCACAGCCACAATTCGGGCTGCTCCGTTATCTTCTCCTCCAGCATCCGGTAGTATTGGCGCGTCAACTCATTCTCTTCCGTTTGCGAAGCATCATCGCTCAACTTATGAAAAGCAGCTACGTAATGTCCCCGCTTTTCCCTGCGTAGCGACATATAAAAAACAGCGCTCCCCGTACGCCGGGCAATCTTCTCCGTTCCCGTGAAAACCGGAGTCTCTTGATGGAAGAATTCCATCCAATAATCAATGGCTTCCCAATGAGGAACTTGGTCGGCAATGAAACCTATGACAAACGGCGTTTTCTCACGTCCGAGCTGCAAAATTCGCCGAAGAGTACTTGCCATGCTGATACTCTCCGCACCATATTGCTCCCGCAATTCGAGAAACAATTTGTCCATTGCTTTATTCACCAACGGATGATAGATCTGCCCAAACTGAATCTTGGGGTCTTTGAAATGCAACGGCAACGAAGTAACAAACTCCCAATTGAACGTATGGCCCATATACACGACACACGACTTCCCTTCTACGGATGCAAACCGCTCAACCTCTTCCGTCCCCTCAAAGCGCAAATGTTTCTTGATCCGCTCCGGAGACATCCCCATCAGCTTCACAGTCTCCATCACATAGTCGCAAAAAGAGGAATAGAACTTTCGCTCTATTCGCAGAATCTCCTCCCGACTCTTTTCCGGAAAAGAGTGTTCCAGATTCTGACGTACAACCTTACGCCTATAACGCACCAAATAATAAAGAGGGAAATAGATGAAATCACTTAGAAAGTGCAAAAACCACATGGGCAAGAGCGCCATCAGTTTCCAACATGCTTTAATGAGATAATAAGCCATTGCAGTTAAATTCTGTTTCTCTATTAATAAAAAGAAAAGGAGGAGACAAAATTTACATCCATCAACCTCCTTCATTATGAATCAGTCAACAAACCTTTAAAAGGCTATTCGATTATTTAACATACTCAGCCCAGTCCGTCAACCGCATATCTCCTTTTCTTAGCAGCGTATCATGCATGGCCAACGAAGCAGCCGCGTTATGGCAAGTCTGTCCTTTAGAAGAAAGCTTGAGATAATCCCACAACAGGTTCTTATAATCGGGATGAGCACAGTTCTCAATAATCGCTTTCGCACGCTCCATCGGACTCTTGCCACGCAAATCGGCAACTCCCTGTTCGGTTACCACAATATTCACGTCATGTTCTGTATGGTCATGGTGCGATACCATTGGTACGATGGCACTGATTTTGCCTTCTTTAGCCACCGAAGGACAAGTAAAGATTGAGATATAAGCATTTCGGGTAAAGTCGCCTGAGCCTCCGATACCGTTCATCATCTTTGTTCCACCGATGTGAGTAGAATTGATATTTCCATAAATATCAGCTTCGATAGCAGTATTAATTGAGATGATACCCAAACGGCGAACGATCTCCGGGCTGTTGGATATTTCACTGGGGCGAAGCACCAGTTTGTCGCGGAAGAAATCCATATCCTCATAGATTCCATTCAAACATTCGTTCGTCACGGTAAGCGAACAAGTACTTCCAAACTTTACGCGTCCCTCGCGTATCAGATTAACCACCGAATCTTGCAAAACTTCGGTGTACATTTCAAATGCGGGTATCGTAGTATCACGTCCCAATGCACCTAAAACTGCGTTCGCAATGTTTCCCACACCACTTTGCAGAGGAAGGAACGTTGACGGGATGATACCGCGCCGCATATCTGCCGCAAGGAAGTCGGCCACATTCTGTCCGATTTTATCCGTTACCGGGTCAGGAGCAGTAAAAGCACGCGCTTCATCCGGTTTGTTCACCTCCACAATACCCACAATCTTTGCCGGGTCTACCTGAACATAGGTAGTACCGATGCGATCGCTCGGCTTGAAAATAGGAATTTCCCTACGATAAGGAGGATCCAACGGTTCATACACATCGTGTAGCCCCATGCTGTTACGACTATGCGCCGCGTTCAATTCTATTACCACCTTATCAGCCAAACGAGCAATGGTGGGTGAAATTCCGCCGGCAGCTGTCAAATAGACTTTTCCATCGGGAGTTACCTCACATGCTTCCAATATAGCCACATTTACCTTGCCCATGAAACCATAGCGAACCTCTTGCGCCATTTGGGAAAGGTGAATATCGTTATAAGCAATCTCACCATTGTTTACTGCTTTGCGAAAATCCGGATTTGTGGTGTAAGGAGCACGATAACGAATGGCTTTGTTTCGTGCCAATATACCATCACAAGAATCGCCGGTACTGGCTCCGGTAAAGATTCCTATCTGAAAAGGATTACCTTTGGCATGCTCTTCTTCAGCTATTTTTGCGATTTCCAGCGTCACTGCCTTGGGAGTACCTGCAGGCGTAAAGCCGCTTAATCCTATGTTATCACCGTGCTTTACCAAGCCGGCAGCCTCAGCTGCCGAAATAATGCGAAAACTCATATTTTAATGCTTTATTATAATTTTACGTAGCTTAAATTAATACACTCGTCTAAAAATCTCACTCATAAGAAACGCTCTACGTGCTCCCTCCGAAGAATGCAACATTTCCTGTAAGTGTGTCGTTCCACTCCTCTTTGCGCTCTGCTCCGGATGGGAAAGCTTACGCACTTTTTTCTGCGCAGATGGACTTTTTGTAGACCGCGTCCCTTCTAGCAATTGGTTTAAAAGATATGAACGAGCATCTGGAACCGAGGTTGTTGTCGGCTTTACATACCGCTGCTTACGTTCGTCTACATCAACGAAAGACGGGTCGTCCCTACGAGTCCGAAACCTTCTATGAATTTCTTCTTTGTCTACATCGACAGTCGGCTCATACTCATAAGTTCTTTCAACATCCGTTTTTCTCCCCTCTTTTTCGGCATCATCCCCAATCGCTTTAACTACATAACGAAACAGGACATAGCCAACTGCGATAATTATACCTATGATATCCCCATCCATAATAATCTTTCTTCGTTTGATAATTAATAATAAAAGGTCAACAAAGATAGACATTTTTAAGGAGAACAAAGTATTTTAAAGCAAAAAAGTTACTTTTTACCCACTTAAAAGGCCAAAGAAATACTTTTATGACTGTTTAAAAAGAAAAAAGGGAACTTCACAGCTCCCTTTTCCCAATGTTTAACCTAAACCTTTAACTATGAAAAAATCTAATTAAAATATTGTACCAAGCAAAGGTAAACGAAAAG
Source organism: Bacteroidaceae bacterium (assembly GCA_017472905.1). Classification (GTDB taxonomy): domain Bacteria; phylum Bacteroidota; class Bacteroidia; order Bacteroidales; family Bacteroidaceae; genus Phocaeicola_A. The sequence goes on along the minus strand of JAFUNW010000087.1, from coordinate 897 downwards.
TTTCTTAGAATTCTTTTTTTGTTCTAGAAAACGCGCAATATTAACATTATTTATACTAAGCAAAGGAATAAAGTAAGAAACAAACTAGAAAAACCAAAATTTAACTTTCACATTTGTCCATATATTCGAAGCTTTACACTACCTTTGCAACGCAATATTAATGAATGAACAAAGAAAAATTTATGCTTAACTCTAAAGAAGCGGACTTTAAATCCGCAACTGACAACAAAAAGTTGTTCATTGAGACTTACGGCTGCCAAATGAATGTGGCAGACAGCGAAGTAATAGCCTCCATCATGCAGATGGCCGGATACGAGATGTGTGAATTATTGGAAGAGGCGGATGCCGTATTTCTCAACACCTGCTCCATCCGCGACAATGCCGAACAAAAAATTCTGAACCGTCTGGAATATTTTCATTCCCTACGTAAGAAAAGAAAAAGCCTGATTGTCGGTGTATTAGGATGCATGGCAGAGCGCGTTAAAGAAGAGCTTATCAACCACCATCATGTTGATTTGGTTGCCGGGCCGGACGCTTACCTGAGTCTGCCAGACTTAATCGCCCAAGTCGAAGCCGGCCAACCGGCCATCAACGTAGAACTCTCTACGACCGAGACCTATCGCGAAGTAATACCCGCCCGCATCTGTGGAAACCACGTTTCCGGATATGTCAGCATCATGCGCGGATGCAACAACTTCTGCCATTATTGCATTGTCCCCTACACCAGAGGCCGTGAACGAAGCCGCGATGTAGAAAGTATCCTGAACGAAGTTAACGATTTGGTACGAAAAGGATACAAAGAGATTACCTTACTCGGTCAGAATGTCAATTCCTATTGTTTTGAATCAAACGGCGAAACGATCAACTTTCCTCAACTGTTGCGCAAAGTAGCCCGTA
>JAFUNW010000086.1 GCA_017472905.1 Bacteroidaceae bacterium | reverse complement strand
GCAATGCCAAGCGGAAAGAGATGGTGCGCGACACGATTAAGGCCTACTTTGAAAAATTGCCTTACGGCTTTTCTACCGGCCAAGTGCGTATGTTAGGCGTAGATAGCCTGCACGCAGCCGGTTTTCGCGGGCAAGGCATGACGATTGCTGTGATTGACGGAGGATATTTCAATACCGACACCTTGCCTTTGTTGAAGCACGCAAAGATTTTGGGAACCCGCGATTTCGTCAATCCCGCTTCAGATATTTATGCCGAGAATGCTCATGGTACTCAGGTGCTCTCCTGCATGGCGGCAAACATGCCCCACGTCTTGGTGGGCACAGCTCCGGAAGCTTCGTATTGGTTGCTTCGTTCCGAAGATACCGATTCCGAACAGTTGGTAGAGTTGGACAATTGGATGGCAGCCCTTGAATTTGCCGACAGTGTCGGGGCCGATTTGGTCAACACCTCTTTGGGATATGCCCAATTCGATGATCCGACTCAAAACTTCAAGTATCATCAGTTGGACGGACGTACGATTCCGGCTTCTCGCTCGGCTTCGTTGGCTGCTTCCAAAGGGATGTTGTTGGTTTGCAGTGCCGGAAATTCCGGCAATGATGCCTGGAAAAAGATTACCCCTCCGGGCGATGCCGACAATGTATTGACAGTCGGTGCGGTAACAGCCGACAGTGTGAATGCTAAATTTTCATCTGTTGGAAATACGGCCGATGGTCGGATTAAGCCCGATGTCATGGCTCAGGGAGTGAATACGGCCGTAGTGAAAACCACCGGCGGCGTACGGACTTCCAATGGCACTTCTTTTGCTTCACCTGTGATGTGTGGCGGAGTGGCTTGCTTGTGGCAGGCTTTCCCTATGCTGACTCCGGTTCAGATGATTGATTTGGTACGTTTGGCCGGCCACAACGAATATCCCGATAATATTTTCGGATATGGCATTCCCAATTTGTGGAAAGCTTATTTGGAAAATAAATAAAATCCTTTCTTTTTATATCATACCGAATGAAACCGCTTTCGTTATACGAACTGAACACTCTGGTACGCAGGGCTGTGGAGCGTTCGCTCCCTGAAGATTATTGGCTGCAGGCCGAATTGAGCGATGTGCGTACTCATTCGGCCGGTCATTGTTACGTAGAGTTTGTACAGAAAGATACTCGTGGAAATGCTTTGCTGGCCAAAGCCCGAGGAGTCATCTGGGCTAATGTCTATCGTCTGCTTCGTCCCTATTTCGAGCGGGAGACGGGACAGACTTTTGCGGCCGGAATCAAGGTGCTGGTACAGGTGAAAGTCGAGTTTCACGAGTTGTATGGCTATTCACTTACCATTACCGACATTGACCCCACCTACACTGTTGGCGACATGGCTCGCCGCCGCCGTGAAATTTTGCTTCGTCTTGAAGAAGAGGGGGTTCTCACCCTTAATAAAGAGCTTCCCATGCCGGTGTTGCCTCGTAGAATAGCCGTCATATCCTCGCCTTCAGCGGCTGGATATGGCGATTTTTGTAGCCAATTGTCGGCCAATCCTTACGGGTTTGTCTATGAAACCAAGCTTTTCCCGGCAGTAATGCAGGGTGAGCAGGTCGAATCGTCCGTTGTTGCCGCATTGAATAAAATCAATGAGACTTTCGATTGTTGGGATGCCGTAGTGATTATTCGGGGAGGGGGAGCCGTCAGCGATTTGGCCGGTTTTGACACCTATTGGTTGGCCTATAATTGTGCGCAGTTTCCCTTGCCGATTATTACGGGCATTGGTCACGAGCGCGATGATACGGTTTTGGATTTGGTGGCACATACGCGAGTGAAGACACCGACAGCTGCAGCCGAATTTTTGATAAACTGTGTCCACGAAACAGCTCTTCGGCTCAATGAATTGACCGATTCCGTCTTGGACTCTGTTCGTCAACGATTGGAGGGGGAGAAGTTGCGTCTTTCTCAATTGGTTTTGCGCCTGCCATCGCAGTTTGCTTTGCGGAAACTACGCGAAGAGAACAACTTGCAAAGCTATTGGCAACGTTTGGAGAACGCAACCCTTCATGCGTTGACCGACCGCCGGCATGCGTTACAGCTGTTGCAGCAGCGTGTAGAGGGGTGCGATTTTGAAAAATTGATGGAGCGAGGTTTCAGCATCACGTTGAAAGAGGGACGTTTGGTGACGGATGCCGACAGCTTGAAGCCCGGCGACCTCATTCAGCTGCGTTTCCACAAAGGCGAGGCTACGGCCGAAATCAAATAACCTGTTTGTAAATTTATAAATTCTTATCTATATCGACAAATTATGACTGAGAACATGACTTATGAGGAGGCCGAAGCCCGATTGGAAGAACTTGTGGCTTGCATAGAGAACCGCGAATATCCCATTGACCGGTTGGTAGAAGCATTGAAAGAGGCTCGTAAATTGATTCGTTATTGCCATCAAAAGATTTATGAGGCCGATGAGGAGGTAAAGAAGATATTGGAATCCGACAAAGAAGAGTCGTAATCCAAATCTGTTGTCTTTCTGAATAATTTACCATGTTGCGCCAACTATTTGTTCGTATTTCTCGTTTTACGCATCGACCGAAAGAGCGAAAAAACTCCTTTTTTTGAGGTTAAAATGCCCCCTTTTAATGGAAAAACGCCGTTTAAAGGGCTGAAAATGGCTTTTCGACTAAGCAGATTCTCTTTGGAGGTCTGTTTTTTTTATTTTTTTTCATTCTCGGATGTTCGGAGCCGAAGAAAAGCTCCGTTTTTCTCGTTTTGTTTCCAAAATCCCTCAAAAACTTCCATTGCATAGCTCGATGGCCTTTGCCGTGCAGCAAATTTATTTCCGCCGTGCAGCAGATCTTTTTCTGCCGTGCAGCAGATTCCTTTTTGCTGTACGGCAAAAAGAGTTTCGCGGCCGGCATATTTTCTTTTTCGGCTTGCTTTTTATTGGTTTCGATTCGCCTGTCAACGAGAAAAAGGGGGCTTTTTTCGTAATGGTAAAGGATGTTTATAAGGATAGTTGGGGAAAACACAAAGCGTACTTGTTGAAATTTATGGGTGAATCCGGATGCGAATTTATGCTTTCCCCTTTATCTGTTTTCTTTTCTTTCGGAAGTACGTTTGTGGGAATGGAATTTGGAAAGATTCTGTCGGAAAAGGGGAGTAAAGCGTAAAAATGTAGCTTTTCCGTTTCGAATAGTTGGAAATGTGTAATTATTCATGTAATTTTGCTGCCAATTTGAAATAATAGACATTAAAAAACGAATAAACATGAACGATATTGATTGGAGCAATTTGTCTTTCGGCTATCGGAAGACCGATTATAACGTTCGTTGCTACTATCGCAACGGCGCATGGGGAGAGATTGAAGTATGTAGCGAAGAGACCATTCCTTTGCACATGGCCGCAACTTGTCTGCACTACGGACAAGAGGCTTTCGAAGGTTTGAAAGCATTTCGCTGCAAGGACGGAAAGATTCGTATTTTCCGCATGGACGAAAATGCAGCCCGTTTGCAAAGTACTTGTCGCGGCATTTTGATGCCCGAATTGCCTACGGAAAAGTTTTGCGAGATGGTAAAGAAAGCCATCAAGTTGAACGAGCGTTTTGTGCCTCCTTATGAAAGCGGTGCTTCGCTCTATATTCGTCCGTTGCTGATAGGTACGGGTCCGCAAGTGGGCGTGAAGCCGGCCGATGAATATCTCTTCTTGATTTTTGTAACCCCCGTAGGTCCCTATTTCAAGGGAGGTTTTGCTGCCACTCCATACGTCATTACCCGCAAGTACGACCGTTCGGCGCCGCTCGGTACGGGTATTTATAAAGTGGGCGGAAACTATGCTGCCAGCCTGCTTGCCAGCAAAGAGGCGCACGAGGCCGGATATTCGGCTGAGTTCTATCTCGATGCAAAAGAGAAGAAGTATATCGATGAATGCGGCGCGGCCAATTTCTTCGGAATCAAGAACAATACTTATGTAACTCCTCTCAGTACCAGCATTCTTCCCTCTATTACAAACAAGAGCCTGATGCAATTGGCCGAGGATATGGGATTGAAGGTAGAGCGGCGTGCCATTCCCGAAGAGGAATTGGCTACGTTCGAAGAGGCCGGAGCATGCGGTACGGCAGCCGTTATCAGCCCGATTCTTCGCATCGATGACCCTGAAAACAACCATTCTTATGTATTGGCCAAAGATGGTAAACCGGGACCTATCAGTACCAAACTGTACACCAAGCTTCGCGCCATACAATATGGTGACGAACCGGATACACACGGTTGGGTGACTGTGCTGGACTAAAACCTATAGAAAAGTAACGTATGAAGACGAACAAAGAATATCGCGACATGGCTTACGAGGCCATGAGCGGAAATTGGGGAGTTTGTGCTGCAGCTGATTTTATTTATGTGGTTATAGCTGTGGCTTTGAGTTCAATAAATCCGGAAGATGGGGTATTCCAACTTTTGATATTAATTGCTCTGATGCCGAGGGCTTGGGGAGTAGAAGTTATGTTTCTTGACATTATTCGTGAAAAGAAATATTCTCCTTTTGAATGGCTCATCGAGGGTTATCGAAACGGAAATCTTTGGCGCGTATTGGGAACTACGCTTTTGCAGAGTCTTTATATATATTTGTGGACTCTTTGCTTGATTATTCCCGGTATTATCAAGAATTACTCCTATATCATGACGCCGTTTGTGCTGCTCGACCAACCGGAACTGAAGTTCGATGCGGCCATCGAACGGAGCATGCAGTTGATGAAGGGCTACAAATGGAAGTTTTTCTGCCTGCAGTTGAGTTTCATCGGATGGGTACTTCTCAGTATGCTGACTTTGGGTATCGGTTTCCTCTTCCTGATTCCGTATATGCAGACGGCTGCCGCTTTCTTCTATGAGGACTTGAAAGCAGAACATGCTGAAAAGACAGCTATTGAAGCATAAAAAAAACGATTGCGGGCAACTTTTCTTTTGACGGAAAGTTGTCCGCTATTTTATAGTACGTAAATCTTAAAACATATATTATGAGTAAAGGAAAACTGGCTAAGTTTGCGGATATGGCGAGCTATCCCCATGTTTTTGAATATCCTTTTTCGGTGGCCGAAAACGTCCCTTTTGAGATGAAAGGTCGCTGGCACAAAGATTTCTTCGGCAACGACAATCCCATCATCTTGGAGTTGGGATGCGGACGAGGTGAATATTCCGTAGGACTGGCCCGCCGTTTCCCGAGCAAGAACTTCATCGGCGTGGACATCAAAGGGGCACGCATGTGGAGCGGCGCGACCGACTCGCTCAACGAGGGGCTGAAGAATGTGGCCTTTCTGCGAACCAACATCGAGATTATCGATCGCTTTTTTGCGCCCGGCGAAGTCAGCGAAATCTGGCTGACTTTCGGCGACCCGCAGATGAAAAAAGCGACCAAGCGACTTACTTCGACCTTTTTCATGGAGCGCTATCGCCGTTTCTTGGTCGATAACGGGGTGATTCACCTCAAAACCGACAGTAATTTCATGTTCACCTATACGAAATACATGGTGGAGCACAACCGCTTGCCGTTGGAGTTTATCACCGATGACCTCTATCACAGCGGATGGGCCGATGACATTCTCAGCATACGCACCTATTACGAACAGCAGTGGCTCGATCGCGGCTTGAACATCAAGTACATGAAATTTCGCTTGCCGCAAACGGGAACGTTGGAAGAACCGGATGTTGAGATAGAACTGGACGATTATCGCAGCTACAACCGAAGCAAACGTAGCGGACTGGAAAAAAGCAAGTGATTGGTCCCGAAATTCAAAAGACAATTTTAAAATTATAATTCGCATGACTCTATATCCCAAATTGATATTAGACGCACTCTCTACCGTGCGTTATCCCGGAACCGGGAAGAACATCGTAGAAGCCGGCATGGTGGAGGACAACATCCGCATTGACGGCATGAAGGTCTCTTTCTCCTTGATTTTCGAGAAGCCGACCGACCCTTTCATGAAATCCATCATCAAAGCTTCCGAAACGGCCATTCTCACTTACGTGAGCAAGGAGGTCGACATCGTGGGCAACATCTCCGTGAAGACGTTGCAGGCAGCACGTCCCGAACCGGGCATGCTGTTGCCGCAAGTGAAGAACATCATCGCTGTTTCGTCCGGTAAGGGCGGAGTGGGGAAGAGTACTGTTTCGGCAAATCTGGCCGTTGCTTTGGCCAAGGCCGGTTACAAAGTCGGGTTGCTCGATGCCGATATTTTCGGACCCAGTATGCCGAAGATGTTTCAGGTGGAAGATGCACGTCCTTATGCCGAAACGATTGACGGACGCGACTTGATTATTCCCATAGAAAAGTATGGATTGAAATTGCTCTCCATCGGTTTTTTTGTCGACCCTGAGCAGGCAACTTTGTGGCGCGGCGGAATGGCCAGCAATGCTTTGAAGCAGTTGATTGGCGATGCTGCATGGGGCGAGTTGGACTACTTTGTCATTGACCTTCCGCCCGGCACAAGCGATATTCACCTTACCATTGTACAAAACCTGGCTATTACCGGAGCGGTTGTGGTGAGCACTCCGCAGGAGGTGGCTTTGGCTGATGCACGTAAAGGAATCAACATGTTCACCAACGACAAGGTGAATGTGCCGATTCTGGGCTTGGTGGAGAATATGGCCTGGTTTACTCCGGCCGAGCTGCCGGAGAATCGGTATTATCTCTTCGGACGCGAAGGAGCCAAACGCCTGGCCGAGGAGATGAACGTACCGCTTTTGGGACAGATACCCATTGTGCAAAGCATTTGCGAGGGGGGAGACAACGGTATGCCCGTAGCACTGGATGAGAACACCGTCACCGGACAGGCTTTTGCTCAATTAGCCCAAGCGGTGGTGGAGCAGACCGAACGCCGCAATTCCGAGCAGGCTCCGACTCGGATTGTGGAAATGAAGAAATAGGAAACGAAAAGTGCTGCATCTCAGTCTCGGATGCAGCACTTTCCGTTTATAAATCTACGATGTGGCTTCGGCTACTTTTTTTTACTCTTTCACAAATCAGCCACTTATACCTGTTGCATGTCGCACAGCTTCTTGTAATATCCGTTCAAGGCCAACAACTCTTCGTGTGTGCCGCGCTCTACGATTTTTCCCTCGTGCAACACACAGATTTCATCGGCGTTGCGAATTGTACTGAGACGGTGAGCAATGGCTATGGTCGTACGACTCTTCATCAGGCGCTCCAGAGCCTCTTGCACCAAACGTTCGGACTCGGTGTCCAGTGCAGAAGTTGCTTCATCGAGAATCAGAATGGGGGGATTCTTCAGAATAGCGCGGGCTATGCTGATGCGTTGGCGTTGTCCGCCGGAGAGTTTTC
>JAFUNW010000085.1 GCA_017472905.1 Bacteroidaceae bacterium | reverse complement strand
GTTTGTTGAACGCGAGTATTGGAAACAGGTGGCTGCACGTTTGGTAAATGAGAATGAAGTGGTAAAACCGGAACGTGGAAATATTCTTTCAGCGGACGGACGTCTGATGGCCAGCAGCCTGCCCGAATATAAGATTTTCATGGATTTTATGAGCGGCGAGAAAGATCCCGTTCGTAATAAAAAGGATCAACTTCGGAGAGATACGCTGTTGACCAAACATCTGACGGAGATATGTGAAGGATTGCATCGTATTTTCCCGGATAAGAGCGCGGAAGAATTTCGTGCACACATAAAGAAAGGACGTACAGGAAAGAAACGTTATTGGTTGCTTTATCCGAAACGTATTTCCTATATACAATATAAAGAGGTGAAGAAACTGCCTTTGTTCCGAGACGGAAAGGTAGGTTTTATCGGAGAACCTTTTTATCGCCGTAAGAAACCTTTCGGCTCTTTGGCGATGCGCACATTGGGAGATATGTTCGTAGGGTATCCGGACTCTGCAAAAAATGGATTGGAGTTGGCTTATGATTCCATATTGAAAGGGGAAAATGGCATTACGCGCCGCCAAAAGGTGCGGGCCAAATTCTTGAATGTAGTGGAAAAGGCTCCGGTGGCGGGATGCGATATTGTAAGCACCATAGATGTTAACATGCAAGATATTGCAGAAAAAGCATTGGTGGATAAATTGAAAGAATTGAATGCCAGCATGGGAGTTGCTCTGTTGATGGAGGTAAAGACCGGTGAAATAAAGGCAATAGTGAATATGACACGGGCCGGTGATGGAAATTATTATGAAATGCAAAATCATGCCGTATCTGCATTGATGGAGCCCGGTTCGACATTTAAAACGGCTTCGTTTATGGTGGCTTTGGATGACGGTGTGATAGATACTTCGACGGTGGTAGATACAGGAAACGGTATTTACAGCATGTATGGCAGTAAGATGAAAGACCATAACTGGCACAGAGGCGGATATCAGCAAATTACCGTGACAAAGGCCTTGATGGTCTCTTCCAATATCGGAGTTTCTCGCTTGATTGATGAACATTACAGGAATAATCCGGGAAAATTTGTGGATGGGCTTTATCGAATAGGTATGGCGACTCCATTGAAGTTGCCGTTTAAAGGTTCGGCTACTCCACGAATACGACATCCGAAAGATGGTAATTGGTGGAAAACAACTCTGCCTTGGATGTCGATAGGGTATGAGACTCAAATACCTCCGATAAATACTTTGACTTTTTATAATGCAATCGCCAACGATGGCGTGATGGTAAATCCCAAATTCGTAAAAGCAATTGTACGCGATGGAAAGGTCATTGAAGAGATTCCAACGGAGGTGTTGATTCCTCAAATCTGTTCATCGGAAGCATTGGGTAAAGTGCGTGGGATGTTGGAGGCTGTGGTAAGTCGAGGACTTGGAAAACAGGCCGGAAGTCGCCAATTTAGTGTCTCCGGAAAAACAGGAACGGCGCAGGTGTCTAAAGGAGCGTCCGGCTATAAGTCCGGGCCAATGGAATATTTGGTGAGTTTTTGCGGCTATTTCCCCTCTGAAGCTCCTCAATATACTTGTTTAGTTGCAATTCGTAAACCAAACTATCCGGCTTCGGGCGGAGGTATGGCCGGTCCGGTTTTCAGTCGTATTGCAGAGCGTGTGATGGCCGGAAGTTTAAAGCGCGATCTGGCAGAGATAGCTGATACAGCTAAAAATGCAGTGCCGGAAGTCAAGGATGGACATTTATTGGAAACCTATTCGGTGTTGCAATCTTTAGGGATAGATGACTCTGTTACAGAAGAGGCTGAGGATGAAGTGGAAGAGCTGCTGGGTACGGATGAAATTTATGCTCAAATCCATACGGGGCAAGACGTGTTGAATTGGGAGACCAAAGAATGGAACGAAGAGGTTGTACCTGATGTAAGGGGAATGGGTGCTAAAGATGCAGTCTTTTTAATGGAAAGCAGGGGACTAAAAGTGCGTTTGAATGGAGTGGGGCAAGTCGTTTCTCAAAATATACCGGCAGGTCGTAGGGTGGTAAAAGGGGAAACCGTAAACTTGAATTTAAAAATGAATACAAATAAATGAGCTATTTGCTTAGATATAAAACGTGTAAACAATGAAACTTCGGGAACTCTTCAGGGATTTGTCGCTTGAGAATGTGGTCGGCGATATGGAAATGGACGTATGTGGCATTCAGATAGATTCGCGCTTGATAAAATCGCATGAATTGTTTATTGCATTGCGTGGCACTTTGTCGGATGGGCATGCTTACGTTGATAAAGCAATAGAAAATGGTGCAACAGCAATGCTTGTAGATACATTTCCGGCGACCTTGCAGGATGGAATTACTTATATAAAGGTAGAAAATACAGAACTTCTGGTCGGAGTTCTGGCAACTCGCTTTAATGGAGATCCCACTAAGCATTTGCGATTGGTCGGTGTGACAGGAACGAATGGTAAGACGACAATTGCCACCTTATTATATAATATGTTCCGTATATTGGGTTATAAAGTGGGACTGATTTCAACGGTTTGCAATTATGTGGATGACGAACCGGTAGCATCAACTCATACAACACCGGATCCGATAACTCTGAATAAATTATTAGGACGGATGGTTGAAGCCGGATGTGAATATGTCTTTATGGAGGTTAGTTCGCATGCTGTAGCTCAGCACCGTATTGGAGGATTGGTGTTTGCCGGAGGTATCTTTACGAATTTGACTCGTGATCATTTGGATTATCACGGAACCGTAGCCAATTATTTGCAAGCCAAGAAGTCATTTTTTGACCATCTGCCTAAAGAATCTTTTGCATTGACAAACAGCGATGAGAAAAACGGAATGGTGATGGTGCAGAACACTGTCGCTTCGGTGAGAACTTATTCTCTTCGGGGTATGGCTGATTTTAAGGCACGTATTTTGGAAGATCATTTTGATGGAATGATTCTGGATATTATGGGGCGTGAAGTAGCCGTGAATTTTACAGGTCGTTTCAATGCTTCGAATCTATTGGCTGTGTTGGGAAGTGCCGTATCGTTAGGTGTGGATGTGGAGGAGGCGTTGCGTGTACTTAGCATGCTTCGTCCTGTTGCGGGGCGGTTTGAGACGGTACGTTCTTCCGGTGGAGTGACCGGTATTGTGGATTATGCTCATACGCCGGATGCTATTGCAAATGTATTAAATGCTATTCGTGAGGTATTGCCGCCGAAAGCCAAGGTGATAACGGTGGTAGGAGCCGGGGGAAATCGTGATAAAGGAAAGCGTCCCTTGATGGCATCTGAGGCTGTGGCCGGAAGCGATCGAGTGGTTATAACTTCTGATAATCCTCGTTTTGAGGAACCGGATGATATTATCCGTGATATGTTAGAGGGAGTAACTTTGGAGCAGCGAAAAAATGTGTTGGTGATATCGGACCGTAGGGAGGCTATTCGTACGGCTTGTATGTTGGCAGATAAAGGTGATGTTGTGTTGTTGGCCGGAAAAGGGCATGAAACTTATCAAGAGGTGAAAGGCGTGAAGCATCACTTTGATGATAAAGAGGTCCTGAAAGAGGCTTTTGCGGATTTAAGTGTCTGAGGATGGGAGAGAAACTTACATTCTTTAATTTAAAAAATTGTTATGTATGTTACATTATTTGTTTGAGGTATTAGAGAGTTATGACATTCCGGGCTTGAGAATGTTCAGTTATGTGTCGTTTCGTTCGTTAATGGCTGTTATTCTCTCCTTGGTGCTTTCGGCTTGGTTTGGAAGCTATTTTATAAAGATATTGAAAAAGCGTCAGATAACAGAGACACAACGTGATGCCGAAGTTGATCCTTTCGGAGTGGAGAAAAAAGATGTACCTTCTATGGGAGGGGTAATTATTATAGTGGCAACTTTGATTCCTTGTCTGTTGTTGGGTCGGCTTACGAATGTCTACATGATATTGATGCTGATAACCACTATTTGGCTGGGCGCATTAGGCTTTGCGGACGATTATATTAAAATATTTCATCGGAATAAAGAGGGGCTACAAGGACGGTTTAAAATAATCGGTCAGGTTGGTCTGGGATTGATAGTTGGTTTGGTGCTTTATTTGAGTCCGCAAGCTGTTATTCGAGAAAATAAGGAAATTCAAGGAACGAAAATGGATGGGATATCTGTTGTACATAATCCTATCAATGAGAAATCGACCAAGACAACTATTCCGTTTGTGAAAGAAAACAACTTTGATTATTCTTCGTTGGTTTCTTTTATGGGCGAGCATGCTCAGGCTGCAGGATGGGTAATCTTTGTAATCGTAACGATATTTGTGGTGACAGCAGTTTCGAATGGTGCCAATCTGAATGATGGTATGGATGGTATGGCTGCCGGAAACTCGGCTATCATCGCAGTAGCCTTAGGGGTGTTGGCATACGTGTCGAGTCATATTACGTATGCGAGCTATTTGAACATTATGTATATCCCGGGTTCGGAGGAATTGGTGGTGTTTACGTGTGCATTTGTTGGTGCATTGATAGGTTTTTTGTGGTATAATGCATTTCCGGCACAAGTGTTCATGGGTGATACCGGAAGTCTTACGATAGGGGGTATTATAGCAGTGTTGGCTATCATTATTCGCAAAGAGTTGTTGATACCGGTGTTGTGTGGTGTATTTTTGGTAGAGAATTTATCCGTAATTCTGCAGGTGAAATATTTCCAAAAAGGGAAGAAAAAAGGAAAGAGGCAGCGTATTTTCAAGCGGACACCCATACATGACCATTTCCGGACCTTGCCTTCGATGTTGGACCCGACCTGTTCGTATAAAATAATGTGGCCTCAGAATGTATATCATGAGGCGAAGATAACGGTTCGTTTTTGGATTGTAACGATTGTATTGGCGGCTATTGCAATCATAACGTTGAAAATAAGATAAAAAAGAGATGAATACAGGAAGTCAGATGAATACAGCTTGTTCCGTAAGACGCCGGATGGTGGTTCTAGGCGGTGGCGAAAGTGGCGTAGGTGCTGCTGTTTTGGCTCAGAAAAAAGGATATGACGTATTTCTATCGGATATGTCATGTATAAAGCAGTATTATAAGGATATGTTGAATCGTTATGGTATAGCTTGGGAAGAAGGCGGGCATACCGAAGAGCGGATATTGGATGCTGATGAGGTGGTGAAAAGTCCGGGTATCCCGGCTGACGCTCCGATGGTGGAGAAAATCCGAGAGCGTGGTATCCCGATTATATCGGAGATTGAATTAGCCGGCAGGTATACAGACGCAAAGATGATTTGTATTACCGGAAGCAATGGAAAAACTACAACCACTTCGCTTATTTATCATATCTTCCGCAGTGCGGGACTGAATGTTGGACTCGCGGGAAATATCGGACAAAGTCTGGCCTTGCAGGTCGCGGAAAAGGATTATGACTATTATGTGATAGAGTTGAGTAGTTTCCAATTGGAAAACATGTATGATTTTCGGGCTAATATTGCTGTATTGATGAATATCACTCCGGATCATTTGGATCGGTATGAGCATGAAATGCAGAATTATGTGGATGCTAAATTCAGGATATTGCAAAATCAGACCGCAGAGGATGCTTTTGTCTTTTGGAATGACGATCCGTTGATTCGTGCCGAATTGCATAAATATGGAATACAGGCTAAACTTTGTCCTTTTGCTCAGGCACAGCGTGAAGGCTGGTTGGCTGCTTATATGCAGGATGATAAGATTTGTTTTGACGGTCCGGTGGCATTTAATATGGAACAGGAGGAATTAGCCTTGACCGGAGTGCATAACTTGTATAATTCGATGGCTGCGGGTATTTCGGCCGGATTAGCCGGAATTCGTAAAGAGAATATTCGCGAGGCATTGGCTTCTTTTCAGGGTGTGGAACATCGATTGGAGAGTGTATGTCGGGTGAAAGGTGTGGATTATGTAAATGATTCGAAAGCTACGAATGTAAATTCCTGTTGGTATGCACTTCAAAGTATGAAGACTCCCACAGTATTGATTTTGGGAGGAAAAGACAAAGGGAATGATTATTCGGAAATTGCGGATTTGGTGAGAGAGAAATGTCGTGGATTGGTGTTTTTGGGAGTTGATAATACAAAGTTGCATAGCTTTTTTTCTTCCTATGGATTGCCGATAGCCGATGCTCGTTCTATGAGTGAAGCTGTTGCAGCAGCAGCAGCAATGGCACAGAAGGGAGACACGGTGTTGTTGAGTCCATGTTGTGCAAGTTTTGATTTGTTCAAAAGCTATGAAGACAGAGGTGAGCAATTCAAAGAATGTGTAAGAAATATGTGATGTTTTTTAGAGGATAAACTTTTTAAATATTCGATTTGATAAAGTGGATTTGATAAGGCGTTTGTTCAAGGGTGACAAGGTTGTATGGATTGTTTTTCTCTTCCTTTGTCTGATCTCGATTGTTGAGGTTTTCAGTGCTTCTGGTATTTTGACCTATAAAACGGGCGATTATTGGGGACCGATAGCTCAGCATGCCCGCTATATGTTGTTGGGAGTGGCGGCAGTGATGGTGGTTCATAAATTGCCTTGTAAATGGTTTCGTTTTGTACCGGCACTTTTATGGCCTTCTTCGTTCGTATTGTTGATTCTTGCGATGTTTTGGGGCGAAAAGGTGAATGATGCCGGACGTTGGCTTTCCTTTATGGGATGGACCATTCAGCCTTCGGAATTTGCAAAATTGGCCTTGGTTTCATCGATCGCATTGATTCTTTCAAAGACTCAAGAGGAGGAGGGGACGAGTCGGAATACCTTTAAGTATATTTTGATGGTCTCTTTGCCTTTGTGTTTGTTGATTGCTCCGGAAAATTTTTCAACGGCTGCAATGTTGCTTGGAATTACGATTTTGATGATGTATGTGGGACGCGTTCCTTTCAGACAGTGGGGTAGAATGGTGGGCTTTGGCATGTTGTTGGTAGGCTTTCTAGGAATTGTAGCATGGAAAATCCCCAATGACGTGTTGGATAAAGTGCCAATGATGCATCGTGTGACAACATGGAAGAATCGTGTCGTTGATTTTATGGATGATAAAAAAGTAGCTCCAGCGGAATATGATATATTTAATGAAGATGCTCAAGTCGGACATGCTCGCATTGCCATTGCCACGACTCCTATTTGGGGTAAAGGGCCGGGAAATTCAGTAGAGCGCGATTTCTTATCACAGGCATTTTCGGACTTTATCTATGCGATAGTTATTGAAGAGTTAGGATTGTTAGGGGGTGGTTTTCTTGCTTTTCTTTATATCATACTCCTATTAAGGGCCGGACGTATTGCTCAACGCTCGGAAAAGAAATATTATTCTTTTCTAGTCATGGGATTGGCCTTGTTGTTGGTGAGTCAGGCTTTGGTAAATATGATGGTTGCAGTCGGGCTTTTCCCGGTGACGGGTCAACCTCTGCCTCTTATTAGTAAAGGAGGTACTTCGACAGTGATTACGTGTTTATATATCGGTATGATATTAGGGATAAGCAGGGAAGTGGAAGAACAGAAGGACAAGGCGCACGAAGCTGCTTTAGATGAAGAACTTTCCAATGAAGAAGAACAGGTACAGGAAACAGGAACCCAGATAATAAATGTCAATTAAAAAAGTATTGAGTATGGTAAGGAAATCCATGAAAAAAGAAGCTATAAGAGTTATTATTAGCGGTGGAGGAACCGGTGGGCATATTTTCCCGGCAGTTTCTATTGCGGGGGCAATAAAAGCTAAATATCCGGCTTCCGAAATTTTGTTTGTTGGCGCGGAAGGACGTATGGAGATGCATCGTGTGCCGGCTGCCGGTTATCAGATTATTGGGTTACCAATCCAAGGATTTGATCGTAAGAATTTACTCAAGAATATTTCTGTTTTGTTTAAAGTTCTTAAGTGTCAATGGATAGCTAGAGGAATTATAAAGGAGTTTGCTCCTCATGTGGCGGTGGGTGTTGGTGGATATGCTAGCGGACCATTATTGAAAATGGCAGGAATTATGGGTATACCAACCCTATTGCAGGAGCAAAATTCGTATGCCGGCGTGACTAATAAATTGTTAGCAAAGAAAGCTCGTAGGATTTGTGTGGCTTATGAGGGTATGGAACGCTTTTTTGAGAAAGATAAGATTCTTTTGACAGGAAATCCTATTCGTCAAGGGCTGCTAGACTGCAATATAACTCATGAAGAGGCAGTTCTTTCTTTGGGATTGGATCCTAAAAAACCGACCGTATTAATTGTTGGGGGTAGTTTAGGAGCACGTACATTGAATGAAAGTGTATTGAAGAATTGGAAAATGATGGTATCTTCCGGAGTTCAATTCATTTGGCAGACCGGAAAAACCTATTATCCGGAGATAAAACGTCATTTGGCTATGTTGGATGAAAAGCCTACGATGATGTATGTATCTGAATTTATATCTAAAATGGAATATGCTTATATGGCTGCTGATTTGGTTATTTCGCGTGCCGGAGCAGGATCCATTTCTGAATTTTGTGCATTGCGTAAGCCTGTTATATTGGTTCCCTCTCCTAATGTAGCAGAAGATCATCAAACAAAGAATGCATTGGCTTTAGTGGAAAAACAAGCTGCTCTTTATGTGAAAGATTCTGAGGCTGTTAAAGATTTGTTGCCATTGGCTATAGAGACAGTCGGAAATGAAGAACTATTAAAACAATTGAGTGAGAATATAGCGAAGATGGCTTATGTTGATGCGGCAGATGTAATAGCCGATGAAGTTTATAAATTGGCTGTAGAATATAAAAAAGCACAAGAAGGTAAATGACCTGACGTAAATTAAGGAATTATGAAAAGGATAGAATCAGTCTATTTTATTGGAGTGGGCGGTATCGGGATGAGTGCTATAGCCCGTTATTTCCTTTCTGCTGGAAAATTTGTTGCCGGATATGATAGAACATGTAGCGAATTGACAGAAAGGCTGGTAGAAGAGGGAGTAGATATTCATTATACAGAAGATGTTGATCTGATACCGGCTGTATGTCTGGATAAAGATACAACCTTGGTTGTTTATACTCCGGCTGTTCCAATAGACCATAAAGAATTGGTTTATTTCCGTACAAACGGATTTAAAGTAGAAAAACGAGCACAAGCGTTGGGTGAGATTACTCGCATGGGACGGGCATTGTGTGTAGCCGGAACACATGGAAAAACAACAACTTCTACGATGGTGGCTCATTTACTTCATCAGTCTGGTAAAGGATGTAATGCCTTTTTGGGTGGGATATCCAAAAACTATGGCACAAATTATTTACTTTCAAAACAAAGTGAATATGTGGTGGTTGAGGCTGATGAATTCGATCGTTCTTTTCATGCATTATCTCCTTATATATCGGTAATTACTTCTGCAGAGCCGGATCATTTGGATATTTATGGTACTAAAGAAGCCTATTTGGAAAGTTTTGCTCATTATACTTCGCTAATAGAATCCGGTGGAATATTGATTATGCATGAAGACTTGGAGTTCTTCCCTCGTTTGAAGCAAGATGTTACCCTTTATACTTATTCGCGTACTTCGGGAGACTTTCATACACAGAATATACGTGTAGGAGGTGGAGATGTCATTTTTGACTATATCTCTCCTTTAGGTAATATATCCAATGTAAGTTTGGGCGTTCCGGTATTGGTGAATATTGAGAATGGAATTGCTGCGATGGCTATGGCTCAATTAGTGGGAATTCCTTCAGAAGAGATTCGTCAGGCAATGGCCTCTTTCGGAGGTGTAGATCGCCGTTTTGATTTTAAGATAAAGCGTTCGGATTTAGCATTCTTGAGCGATTATGCCCATCATCCGTCAGAAATTCGTGAAAGCGCTCTTTCTATTCGGGCTCTCTATTCCGATAAAAAGATAACGGCAGTTTTTCAACCTCATTTGTATACGCGTACCCGTGATTTCTATTTGGATTTTGCTCAAAGTCTTTCGCTCTTTGACAGAGTGATATTGCTGGATATATATCCCGCTCGTGAACAACCGATAGAGGGGGTTACTAGTCAATTGATTTATGATTGTTTGGCAGAGAATGTAGACAAACAAATGTGCAAAAAAGAAGGACTTGTTTCCTTGATAGAGAACTTAAAAGATATTGAAGTATTAGTAATGCTTGGTGCAGGAGACATTGAAGAGTATGCTCCTCGTGTCAGTGAAATATTGTTGTGTAAAAATGGTTAAACGAATCGTATCAATTGTCGCGTTCACTTTGGTTACCTTATATTTGGTAGCAGGCTTCACTGTGTTGAATAGCAAACCAACCGATTGGGTGTGTAATGATCTGCACGTGATCACGGATACAACCCGAGTTTGTTTTATCACTTCTGAAGAAGTCATTTCTATTTTGAAAACAAATCGCCTTTATCCGATAAATAAACCGGCAGATAGCATAGATTCCCGTTTGATAGAACAAACATTGCTGAAAAATCCCTATGTCCGCCGTGTAGAGTGTTATAAAACGCCCTATAATTCTCTTTGTATCCATGTAGAACAACGTTTGCCGATATTGCGTATATTGAGCTCTTCCGGTCAGAATTATTATATAGACCATTTAGGCGATGTGATGCCGGCTTCAGCTTCTTCTGCCTGTCGACTTACAGTGGCTACAGGACATATAGAAACGGAATTTGCCCATAATGAATTATATGAATTTGCCTGTTTGTTACGTGAACGACCTTTTTGGGACAAGCAGATTCAACAGATAAATATAACTCCGCAGGGAGAAATCGAACTGATTCCTCGTGTCGGGAATCATATATTGTTTTTAGGACATCCGACTGACCTGTCTGAAAAATTAAACCGACTGGAAATCTTCTATTCAAAAGTCTTGGGGCAAATCGGATGGAATAAATATTCGCGTATCAGTGTAGAATTTGACAATCAAGTAATATGTAAGCGATGGGAGTAAAAGATTTTATGGTGGTGATAGAGCTTGGCTCGACTAAAATTTCGGGCCTTGCCGGAAGAAAGAACGTAGATGGTTCTCTTCAGATATTGGCTTATGCCTATGAAGATGCATCATCTTGTATTCGTAAGGGAGTAATCTATAATATAGATAAGGCAGCTTCAGCTTTGACTTCTATTATAAATAAGTTAGAGGCAACATTAAATACCTCCATAGCGAAAGTTTATGTAGGGGTAAGCGGACAATCTTTGCGGACAGTACGTCATTCTGTTACGCGCCATTTGGATGAAGATACTCCGATTACAACTTCTTTAGTAGAAGAACTGATAGCTGCAGATCGCGAAGACGGCCTTGCGGCAGACTTGACTATATTAGATGTTATTCCGCAGGAATATCGTGTAGGTGGTGATATGCAGGCTGATCCGGTCGGAATGTTAGGAAACTATATCGAAGGACGTTTCCTGAATGTCGTAGCCCGTGCTTCGGTAAAACATAAAATAGAACGTAGCTTTGCGCAGGCAGCCATTGAAATAGCAGGTTATTTCGTCACTCCGGGTGTTATGGCTAACGTAGCGTTGACAGAGAGTGAGCGGCGTTCCGGTTGTGTTTTGGTAGACTTGGGGGCTGATACGACTACAGTTCAAGTACATAAAGATTCAATTTTGCGCCATTTGGTTGTTCTTCCTTTAGGCGGAAACAATGTTACGAAAGATATTTGCAGCCTGCAAATAGAAGATCGCGAAGCAGAAGAATTAAAAAAAACACGTGCTTCGGCTTTCTTCTTTACGGATGGTAGCGATTCTTCAGATGATATGGCAATAACCTTTGGCGATCGGCGCAGTGTCAGTTTGCAAAAATTGAACGAAGCGGTTTCTGCCCGCTTTGAAGAGATTATTGTCAATGTGTGGCATCAGGTACGCCTATGCGGACTTGACGATAAACTGCTTTCCGGGATAATTCTTACGGGTGGCTCCTCCAATATGCGTGGCTTGGTTGAAGCATTTATTCATAAAACGGGTATAGAGAAAGTTCGTACATTGCCGACACCTCCCATAGTCGTGCATGGCAGTCACAGGGGATTTCCTGCTGCCGATGCTTGCTCCGGATCATTGTTGGGTTTGTTGATGGCGGGAGAGGAAGATTGCGGAGTGCCTGACACGAAAGTACCTCGAACTGCGGAAGAAGAACAAAGAGCTGTGACCGGTCAACTCAATTTCTCCGAAACCGGAGGAAGTGTAGAAGAGGTATGTGAAGCTGAAAAACGTGAAGCAGATGTTATGCTGGCCGGCCGACAGGCTGAAGACGATAACAAAGAACAGACAGCAACAGAGCCTACGATTCAGAATATAGCTTACACTCAGGAACAAAACAAAGAGAATCAAGAAGAGGAAGAGGCTGAAAGAAAAAGACGTGAAGCGCTAGAACGCAAAGCTCAGGAAGAGAAAAATGCCGAAGCCGAAAAACGTAAGAACAAGGAAAAGGAAAAAGAACGGAAAAGAGATGATTTTATGCATCGGTTAGGAGAAAAAATTACTGTTTGGGCAAAAGCGGCATTCTCAGATGAAGAAGAGTATAGAGATGAACACTGAAGTTTATGAAACTTAAAAAACGATATAAATGACAACGAAAATACTAGATAATTTTGATCTTCCTACAAAAACTCCCAGCATTATCAAAGTTGTGGGTGTAGGTGGCGGCGGAAGTAATGCTGTTAAAAACATGTATAAAGAGGGTATTTATGATGTTACATTTGTTTTGTGTAATACCGACCGACAAGCATTGATGGGCTCAGACATACCTGTAAAAATACAACTCGGGCGCGAAACAACCAAGGGACTGGGAGCAGGAAACGACCCAAACGTAGCTCGAATGGCTGCCGAAGAGAGTATTGAAGAACTTCGAAATCTTTTTCAGGACGAGACGCAAATGGTTTTCATTACAGCCGGCATGGGTGGAGGTACCGGTACAGGGGCAGCTCCGGTTGTAGCCCGGATAGCTAAGGAAATGGGGAAACTTACGGTGGGCATTGTCACCATCCCTTTCCGCTTTGAATGTCAGGATAAAATAATACAAGCCCTGAAAGGTGTTGAAGAGATTTCTCGGAACGTAGATGCTTTATTGGTCGTAAATAACCAACGGCTTATCGAAGTACATCCCGGCTTGCCTGTAGAAGAGGGTTTTCGTATCGTAGACGAAACTTTGACTACTGCCACACGCAGCATTGCCGAGATTATTACCATCGAGGGTATCATTAACCTTGATTTTCGCGATGTTAGCAAGGTGCTCAAAGATGGCGGCGTAGCAATTATGAGCTACGGTATCGGTACCGGAGAAAGGCGTCTCGAAGCTGCAATTCATAATGCTCTGAATTCTCCGCTTTTGAACGATAACGACATTTACAATTCCCGCAAAATCCTCTTCAATATCTATCAAAGTGTTTCTAGTCCGCTGATAGTTGAAGAGCTTGACGAATTGAATAAGTTTATGGATAAGTTCCGAAAAGCCGACATTGAGGTTATTTGGGGATTGGCTAAAGATGCTTCTTTGACCGATGGCGTGAAAATTACGGTACTGGCTACGGGCTTCGGCATGTCTGATATACCCGGCATGGAAGCTTCACTTGCAGAAGAGAAACGCCTTGTTTCCGAGGCCGAAGAGCGCGAGCGTTTGCGGCGCGAAGAGGAAAATCGCTCTATTGTAGAGCGCTATTATGGTCCAAGTGGAGGTTTTTCCTCTCGGCGTGCTGTACCTTGTTTTCTGTTTCAGGATGAAGATTTGGACAATGCCGAGTTGATTGCGGCCCTCGAAGCATCACCAGCCTATCGGCGTACACATCAAGAGCTTGCAGCGCTTGAGAACTATCGGAATATTATTCCGGTAAACACTAATTCGGAAAATAATTCAGCACAGCTAACGCAAAAAATATTGTTCTAATCAGTGTTATATTTCTAGGCATTTCGTAGGTGTTTAGAATTTGAATTTAAAGAGTCAAGGCCTAACCTTTTCCTTGGCTCTTTTTTTGTTGTATCTTTCGGTAAAAAGCGATAGTTTCATTTACTTTGATTGGGATTTTATCAAGCAGGTTGTTTTTGATTCATACCGGTTTGGTTTATTCATAGCAAAGTTGAGACGGTCTATTCAAACAGTTCCTGCAATATAGAAAAAGATTGTGGCATGGGAAATCCCGGCAAATGAATCCGATAATAAAGAATCAATAGTTCCAAAATTCTTACGCGCCCGTTTCGGCTCAACTTGAATCGATGAAGATTGTAATAGTTCATTCGGGATAACAATGGCAACCAGGCAGCTTCCGAAGGTTCAAGATATGAGCCTTTCCAAGGTTTCCGAGGAGTATAGCTCGATTCATTCATGTCGAACCATACTCCTTTTTTATATCCTTCCAAATTCGGATAGATACCGATAAAACGGGTAAGCCGCATTAAAAATACAATGTGAAAGTTGGCCGTTTGCTTTCGTCCGGCCTGTTCCAACCATTTAAGCGAAGTTTCCAGATAATCGAACAACGGTTGGTTATCCGTTTCTTCGCGCACGGCATGATACAGGCATTCGCATAAGAACATGCAGATGCTTGATTTATATACATCCATTTGAAGTTGATGAAACGGATATACGCTTTCTGCCGATATCAGTTTGCTTAGTCCGGACCTGGCAGAGATGGCAATTTCCAACGCCACAATGTTCAACGGACGAAATATACTGCTCCTGTATGTGCTTTTGCGCTCAGCCCGATGTTTCACCAAAACGGACAGCCGTCCACGCTCACGCGCGTATACCTCTAAAATATCCTGATGATCCGTATATTTTATAAGACGGAGAATGATAGCTGTACATTTTAGGTTCATAACATCTAATTCTTAAATCTTTATGGCGTACAAAATTAAAAAAAATCTTTCGATTATGAACCAATCGGACCAAGAATTCGGGGATAATAAAAATGTATGTACCTAAATCGTTGATTTTAAGGCGTATAATTCTTCTCTTTTTGAGGAAAATGAAAAAAGTTATAAAAAAAAGACGGATTTGTTTTGTAGATTCAGAAATAGTCCGTACCTTTGCACCGCATTTGAGAAATAAAGCTCATAAAAAAACTGCGAAAGTAGTATGATGGCCCGTTCGTCTATCGGTTAGGACGAGAGATTTTCATTCTCTAAAGAGGAGTTCGACTCTCCTACGGGCTACAAGTAAAATAGTAAAAACATACATTAAAGGATTAGTCGAGATGGCAAATCATGAATCATCAATCAAGAGAATCAGACAAGAAGAAAAAAGACGTCTTCATAATAGATATTATGGAAAAACAATGCGTAATGCAGTGCGTAAATTGCGTGCAACTACAGATAAGTCTGAAGCGTTGGCGTTGTATCCTAGAGTTCAAAAGATGTTGGATAAGTTGGCTAAAACAAATCTTATACACAAGAACAAGGCGTCTAATTTGAAGTCTAAGTTGGCTGCTCATATAAACAAGCTGGCTTAATGTAATTTTAGTAATGAATTAGATAGTTATAGCTATACCTTTAAAGGCTGCACTCATTGAGTGTGGCCTTTTTGTTTTATATGCTTTTTTTTTGTTGAATGCTTTTAAAAAACAGTTGCTTTTTTCTTGTTTATATTGCATGTTTTTTGTACTTTTGTTCGCTTTCTGTGATGTTTGTGTAACATCCTCACTTATGGACGTACATTTTCAAGAGTGAGCTTAGGCAGGCTTTGAAATAACTGGAATAAACGAAATGAAAAGAATATGACTGAAGAGCAACAGGTAATGAATGGCGGGGCTGATTATTCAGCCAGTAATATCCAAGTATTGGAAGGATTGGAGGCCGTACGTAAACGTCCTGCAATGTATATCGGAGACATTAGTGAAAAAGGACTTCATCATTTGGTTTACGAAGTCGTAGACAACTCCATTGATGAGGCTTTAGCCGGTTATTGTACCCGTATAGAGGTTACAATTAATGAAGATAATTCTATTACAGTGCAAGATAACGGGCGCGGTATTCCGGTAGATATGCATGAGAAAGAACATAAATCGGCGTTGGAGGTAGTTATGACAGTTCTTCATGCCGGAGGTAAGTTCGACAAAGGTTCCTATAAAGTTTCCGGAGGTTTGCATGGAGTCGGAGTATCCTGTGTGAATGCACTATCATCCCGTATGGTCTCACAAGTCTATCGTAATGGAAAAATCTATCAACAGGAATATTCATGCGGAAAGCCTCAGACGGATGTAACGGTTATAGGCGAAAGTAATATAACGGGTACTCGTCAACAGTTCTGGCCTGACGCATCCATTTTCTCTGTTACAGAATATAAGTACAATATTTTGCAGGCCCGTATGCGTGAGCTTGCCTATTTGAATGCCGGAATTACCATTACCTTGACCGATCGTAGAGAACTTCTGGAGGACGGTTCTTTCCGACAAGAAGTGTTTTATTCCGAAGATGGCTTGAAAGAATTTGTTCGCTTTTTGAATTCTTCATACGATAAGTTGATTGACGATGTGATTTACATCAATACGGAGAAACAAGGCGTACCCATCGAATGTGCGATTATGTATAATACCTCCTATCGCGAGAATTTACATTCCTATGTAAACAATATCAATACGATAGAAGGTGGTACACATGAGGCCGGGTTCCGTATGGCATTGACTCGTACGTTGAAGAAGTATGCAGAAGATAGCAAAGCCTTGGAAAAAGCAAAAGTGGAGATTGCCGGTGAAGACTTTCGGGAAGGTTTGATAGCAGTTATTTCCGTAAAAGTAGCTGAACCCCAATTCGAAGGACAAACAAAGACGAAGCTAGGAAACAATGAAGTAATGGGCGCCGTTCAACAGGCTGTAGGAGAAGCTCTCTCATACTATTTGGAAGAACATCCGAAAGAAGCTAAAGTCATTGTCGATAAAGTAGTCTTGGCAGCTACAGCCCGTATTGCAGCCCGCAAAGCTCGCGAAAGTGTACAGCGTAAAAGTCCGATGAGCGGTGGAGGATTACCGGGAAAATTGGCAGACTGTTCTTCAAAAGATCCGGAACGTTGTGAACTCTTTTTAGTCGAGGGTGATTCAGCAGGCGGTTCGGCTAAGCAAGGACGCAGTCGTGAATTTCAAGCCATTCTTCCTTTGCGTGGTAAGATTCTGAATGTAGAAAAAGCCATGTGGCACAAAGCTTTTGAAAGCGATGAAGTTAACAATATCATCCAAGCTTTGGGGGTTCGTTTCGGTGTAGGCGAAGATAGCAAGGAAGCCAATATAGAGAAGATACGATATAACAAGGTAATAATAATGACCGATGCCGATGTGGACGGTCGTCACATCGATACACTTGTTATGACTCTTTTCTATCGTTATATGCCGCAATTGATTCAAAACGGTCATTTGTATATAGCCAATCCTCCCTTGTATTTATGTACAAAAGGAAAGGTAAAGGAATACTGTTATACCGAAGAAGATCGTATGCGCTTTATCGAACGTTATGGTGGAGGTAGTGAGGGAGGCATTCATACACAGCGTTATAAAGGTTTGGGAGAGATGAATCCGGAACAACTTTGGGAGACCACGATGAATCCGGAAAATCGCATTCTAAAACAAGTAAGTATTGAAAATGCAGCAGAGGCCGACTATATATTCTCAATGTTGATGGGAGACGATGTTTCTCCACGCCGTGATTTTATAGAGAAGAATGCTACCTATGCAAATATTGATGCCTAATTGTGAGCGTATTAAGATACCACATAGAAAAAAGGACAGTACTT
>JAFUNW010000005.1 GCA_017472905.1 Bacteroidaceae bacterium | reverse complement strand
TTAGTAGCCTGTTTGTTTTTGGGCGGTCTTTTATATTTGTTCTCGGATTGGGATTATAAAGTGGAGGTGGAGGCAGCGATGGTCTGCATCATCTGTCCGACTGCGACAGCCGCAGCAGTCGTGACGGCCAAGTTGGGCGGAAATGCTTCGAGTCTTACGACCTATACCATTTTGTCGAACCTATTGGCTGCAATTGTAGTTCCGATTTTGTTTCCGTTGGTCGAACCGCATGCCGATATGGGTTTTTGGAGCGCTTTCGGAGTCATTTTGGGTAAAGTGTTCCCCTTGTTGATCGCTCCGTTTTTAGTGGCAATGCTTGTGCGCCGTTTCTTTCCAACATTGTTGGTGCGAATTGTGGCTCTGCACGATTTGGCATTTTATCTTTGGTCGGTAGCGTTGGCTATTGTCGTTGCACAGACCATCCGCTCTGTAGTGCATAGCGAGGCCGAAGTGTCTACTTTGCTCTTGATCGGCTTGGCCGGTTTGTTGGCCTGTGCGCTTCAATTCTTCTTGGGAAAGCAAATTGGCGGACACTATCATGATCGCATCAGTGGAGGGCAGGCCCTGGGACAAAAAAATACGGTGTTTGCCATTTGGATGGCTTATACCTATTTGAATCCGTTGGCTTCGCTCGGTCCCGGTTCGTATGTTTTGTGGCAGAACTTGATAAACTCGTGGCAATTGTGGCGGAAAAGAAAGAGAGATTTGGAGTCATCCTAAAAAGAACGCGCGAAAGAAAGGAATCTGTTTTCTTTTCTCTCGCGCGTACCTTAATATATTATATAGAACTATCGATTACTTGATTGTCAGTTTCAACGTTTGCAAGTCTTCGTCGCGTGAACTTCCTCCATACATGATTTCGTATTTTCCTGAAAGGATACGCATGGTGTTGCTCTGCGTGTCGAATGTTTCAAACGCTTCAGCCGGCAAGTGGAAGATGACTTTTTTGCTTTGGCCTGCTTTCAAGTTTACTCGGTGGAAACCTTTCAAACTTTTCAGAGGACCTTCGGCGTCTTCTGTTCTGCGAATGTACACTTGCACTACTTCATCGCCATTGCATTGACCCACGTTGCTGACAGGAATGGTAAGGGTAACTCCTTCGCCTTCCTTGATTTTCTTTTCGCTCAATTGGGCTTTACCGTAGCTGAAGTCGGTGTAGCTTAAACCATAGCCGAATGCATAAAGCGGAGCTTCAGTCATGTAGCGATAAGTACGTCCTTTCATCGAATAGTCTTGGAAGTCGGGCAACTGAAGCGTGTCTTTATAGAATGTAACCGGCAGACGTCCGGCCGGGTTGTATTTTCCGTAAAGAACATCAGCAACAGCAGAGCCGCCAGCTTGTCCCGGATACCAGGCTTGAAGGATGGCTTCGCAATTTTCGCTTTCCGGAACCAATCCGATGGCACTACCGGAGTAATTTACGTAGACAATTCGTTTGCCGGCATCTTTTAAAGCCTGCAATACGCGGCGTTGTACGGCCGGAAGCTGGATGTCGATGCGGTCACCGCCTTTGAAACCGGGAGCACTGACCGGCATTTCCTCACCTTCAAGGCTGGGAGCAATACCTCCGGCAAAAACAACAACATCTGCTTTCTCAACTTGTTTGATGAGCGCAGGAATGTCAATCGGTTTGCTCGTTCCGAGGTCGAAACTCAGATTGGCAGACTTCTCGATGTGGCGGTAGCGCAACTCAATGTCGTAGGCTTTTCCGGCTTCGGCATTCATGGAGTAGAATACCTTGGTTTGCTTGATGGCTCCTTCATCGGTGGCTACTTCTTTGCCGTTGATGAGTAATTGGTATTCGCCACGCATTTTTATAAGGAACTCTATCTTGCCGGACTCTGTCGGACGGAAAGTGGAACGATAAATGCCTGAAAAACGAGTCAAAGGAACTCCCGGTGCTACGGCTGTAGCTCCATCTGTCGTAAAGATAATGGGAGTTGTCTGGCGGGCAGTTGCAGCCGGTTCACCCTCGTATTGGTTGTTGCTCCAGAAAGTAGCATCGAATCCGGTGCCGTTGGGGGTGCTGCATTGATTGAAGACGCTGACGAACACGTTCTCGGATGTACGGTCGCATCCCGGCGTATAAATCAGTTTGTCGGCCGGAACAAGTTGTTTCATGGCTTCCAATAAGGTCACCGTATGTCCCGGGAAACCGTTGTAGTTACCCCATTGCATGACTGAGTCGTTGGCGTTGGGGCCAATCAAAGCTACGGTCATGTCTTTCTTGAGGGGTAATAGGTTGTTGTCGTTCTCAAGCAAAACGATGCTCTCCAATGCCATTTGTTTGGCCAACTGCTGATGTTTCGGAGAGTTGATGACCGAAGCCGGAATCGTATCCCAAGGAGTGGAGGGGTCCATCTCTCCCAACTCGAAGCGGGCCTGCATCAGTCTGCATACAGCCCGATCGATGTCTGCTTCCTTGATAAATCCTTTCTTTACCGCATCAACCAAGCCTTGGTATGAGCTTCCGCACTCTAAATCTGTTCCGCTCAATACGGCTGCAGCCGAAGCATCGTCCCGATCTTTGTGCGTTTCGTGATGTCCCTTCATGAAGAAGTCGCGGATGGCTCCACAGTCGCTGACAACAATTCCGTCAAATCCCCATTCATCGCGCAAAATCTGCATAAGCAAGCGGTCGCTTCCACAACAAGGGTCTCCTTCGTAGCGATTATAAGCGCACATGACTTCTTTCACTTTCGCCTTTTGAACGAGGTCTTTGAAAGCGGGGAGATAAGTTTCCCATAAATCTCGCGGTTCGATGTTCTCAGCATCAAAGTTGTGGCGATTCCATTCCGGACCGGAGTGTACGGCAAAGTGCTTGGCACAGGCATGTGTTTTATCGTATTGACTATCTTCCGGACCTTGCAAACCGTGTACGACTGCCATACCCATTTGTGATGTATGGAAAGGGTCTTCACTGTAAGTCTCCTGTCCTCGTCCCCAACGCGGGTCGCGGAAGATGTTGATATTCGGGGTCCAGAATGTTAGTCCTTGGTAACGTTTATAACTGTTACGCTCACGGGCCAGTCTGGTCTTTGCGCGAGCTTCATCGCTAACAGCGTTGAATACGTCATAGAGCAGATGTTCGTTAAATGAAGCTCCCATACCGATAGACTGTGGGAATACAGTTGCAAGTCCGGCACGTCCTACTCCATGAAGGGCTTCGTTCCACCATTCGTATGGTTTAATACCGAGACGTGGAATGGCAGGAGAGGCATTTTGCATCAAAGCAACTTTCTCTTCTAGAGTTAGTCTGCTTGTCAAATCGGCTGCTCGTTCAGACGCCGAGAGTGTTGCGTCTTTGTAAGGCTCATTTTGTGCATGGATTGTGAAAGCAAAAGCTAACGCACAGAGACATGCATAACATTTTTGTTTTGTAGAATTCATTTTCCAAATTATTTAGGAGGTTATTAATTACGACTATTTTGTTGTTGAAGTGCAAAGATAGCTAGATTCGCGAATGGATACAAAAAAACTAGGTCAGAAATGGAAAATCTCTGACCTGTTTTGTATTATTTTGGAAACATCATTATCGAAATGTTCTGTTTCTTCAAGGAAAACCGTGACTTAAAAAGCTTTTCCTTGAATGAGGTTCATGAATTCCTCTCGTGTTTTTGCCTGATTGAAAGCTCCTGTAAAATCAGAGGTTGTTGTGATGGAGTTTTGCTTTTCAACCCCTCGCATTTGCATACACATGTGTTTGGCTTCAATGACCACCATAACGCCTAAAGGGTTGAGCGTCTCTTGGATGCACTCCTTGATTTGGGTTGTCATTCGCTCCTGTACTTGTAAACGGTGAGAGAAGATGTCCACAATACGGGCTATTTTACTAAGTCCGGTGATATAACCGTTGGGGATGTATGCAACGTGAGCTTTTCCATAGAATGGCAACATGTGATGTTCGCAGAGGGAAAAGAAATCTATGTCTTTGACGATGACCATTTGGCGATAATCTTCCTTAAACTTAGCGGAACTTAGTACAGCCTTGGGGTCCATGTGGTATCCTCGGGTAAGGGTAAGCATTGCTTTGGCCACTCGTTCGGGGGTCTTGATTAACCCTTCGCGCTTGATGTCCTCACCAAGCAAAGACAATATCTGTTGATAATGTTGCTGAAGTGCTTCCTGATTTTGTGATAATTCTTCTTCAATCTGCGTCATTGATATATAATAATTAATAAGGTGGGTATAAAACCGAACAGGTTGGTTAATTCAATAAAATGAAGGAACGAACAATGGATATTTCTTTGAACATTCCGGTTGCTTTCAGTTGGCGCATAACGACATCGGCTTCTTCTATCGTACGATAGTCTCCTACACGACAGAGCCAACGTGGGGATATAAATTGAGTATACACTTGAAGCTCGGGGAAGAGTTCTTGTACTTCTGTTCCAATCTTATAAGCTTCAGAACGAGCCTGCTTGGAATTATTTCCGGCATAGACTTGTACGCGAAATCCACTTATCTTTTGTACGATTTGTTCTCCGTTTGATTCTTGTGCAGAGCGTGGTCTTCCAATTAATTTATCTAATCGAATGTCTTGATGGATGGTTATAGTCCCGGAAGTTGGAGAAGCATTGTCTTTAAGCTTGTCTAGAATGGATTCTTGGGCAAAAAGGCCGGAGTTTATCCCTAATGCAGAGATAAAAAAGAGGATTTTCTGTAGGCTCATATTGGTTTTATGTGTAGAATTCGTGATTTCGGTAAAATGGAATAATGGGTGGGAAGCATCTGCTTCCTCCCATTATTGATAATCCTTCAAAAGAATATCATAGAATTCAATCTACTTATTTGAAAGCATCGATGATACCTTTGAAATCAGCAACCTTTAATGCTGCTCCACCAATCAAACCGCCGTCAACATCCGGATTTGCGAACAACTCTTTTGCGTTAGACGGTTTGCAGCTTCCACCGTAAAGGATAGAACAGTTATCGGCTACCTCTTGATTGTATTTTTCAGCAATTAAAGAGCGGATATAGGCGTGGATGTCTTGCGCCTGTTCCGGAGTGGCTGTCAATCCTGTTCCGATGGCCCATACGGGTTCGTATGCCAAGATGATTTTTCCGAAGTCTTCGGCTGAAAGAGTAAATACAGATGCCAATTGAGCTGCTACGACTTCGTTTTGTTTTTCAGCCTGACGCTCTTCCAATACCTCTCCGATGCAGAAGATAGGAGTTAAGTTGTTAGCCAAAGCCAATTTTACTTTCTCTTCAAGGATTTCAACTGTTTCTCCGTAATAAGTGCGGCGCTCAGAGTGGCCTAATATTACATATTGTGCACCTGTTGATGCCACCATTTCAGCTGAAACTTCACCGGTGTATGCTCCGGATACTTTATCTGCACAGTTTTCTGCACCAACGCCAATTAGGTCTTTGTCAACAATCGGTGTGACAGAAGCTAAATGGATAAAGGGGGTACAAATAACAACTTCGCAGTTTGGTTTGTCTGCAACTAAAGCTTCATTCAATTCTTTTGCAAGAGCAATACCTTCTTGAAGGTTCTTGTTCATTTTCCAGTTTCCTGCAACAAT
>JAFUNW010000084.1 GCA_017472905.1 Bacteroidaceae bacterium | reverse complement strand
CCGTTCCGCTCTGATTTTTTTGATACGATTTTAGAATGCAGAATAGTTCTTATTAGCTTTTTTATTCCAATGGATTCATCCGATACCCAATTAACAAAAGGAACAGTAAACGATTGCTTAGATCATGCAACCAGGTTTGAAGAGGATGTAGAAACGGATGTCTCGTTCTTGCCTGAAGAAAAGGGAGATGATGTTATCAATACAATAAAAACGAAAAGCAAAAAAGAGACTGATGGTCGAATCTTTTTTCTTATTATTCTGTTTTTATCAATTCTTTTACTCTTCTTTGGGATTCTTTTTTTGACAAATCCGGAAACATTGGAAAGGTGGTTGGTCACTCCTTCTATGTCGTAATTTAGAGAAATCTAAAATGTTAAGGATTACTTACTATTTCTTAACAAGTGTGTTCATTTTGTTAATGTGGAAGAGTGTTAAATGATTGGAGAATTGCAAATACTCTTAAAATGTAGGAAAATAGAATTTTTTTAGCAGATTTTAATTGTTTCAGTTAATTATAAGCAGTAATTTTGAAGCGCAAAAATAATACTTCTCTGATGGAAAGAGGGAAAGTTCTTATTAACGAAACAAAATATCATTGATAAATTATGGCAGAAATAGTTGATATTCGCGAATTAAACGAGCGAATCGAAAGACAAAGTGCATTTGTTACAAACCTGATAGCAGGAATGAATCAAACGATAGTCGGTCAGAAACATTTGGTAGAATCTTTATTGATAGGCTTGCTTTCTGATGGCCATGTCTTGTTGGAAGGCGTACCAGGATTGGCAAAAACTTTAGCAATAAAAACGCTGGCCTCTCTAGTGGATGCACAATATAGTAGAATACAATTTACTCCGGATTTGCTTCCTGCCGATGTGATCGGTACAATGATTTACAGTCAAAAGGATGAACGTTTCGTAGCTAATAAAGGACCGGTGTTTGCCAATTTTGTATTGGCTGACGAAATAAATCGTGCTCCGGCAAAAGTTCAGAGCGCATTGTTGGAAGCGATGCAAGAACGTCAGGTAACTTTAAGCAAGAATACGTTTGCCCTACCAAGTCCTTTTTTGGTATTGGCAACTCAAAATCCGATAGAACAAGAAGGAACTTATCCTTTGCCGGAAGCTCAAGTAGACCGTTTTATGTTGAAAGTCATTATTGACTACCCGAAGTTAGAAGAAGAGAAGAAGATTATTCGCCAAAACATTTCGGGAGAAAAGATTACAGTCAAACCAATCATGCGGGCAGAAGATATAATAGAAGCACGAAAGGTTGTACATCAAGTATATCTAGATGAAAAAATAGAACAGTATATAGCTGATATTGTATTTGCTACTCGCTATCCGGAAAAATATGGCATGAAAGAGCTGAAAGGTTTTATCGCATTTGGTGGTTCTCCTCGTGCTTCTATTAATTTAGCATTGGCTGCTCGTGCATATGCTTTTATTAAGCGGCGTGGATATGTGGTTCCGGAGGATGTACGTGCAGTTTCACACGATGTATTGCGCCATCGTATCGGATTGACATACGAAGCAGAAGCCAGCAATATGACTTCTGATGAAATTGTGAGCCAAATACTCAATAAGGTTGAAGTGCCTTAATTAAATGGGTCAGGTGTGCCTTTCGTCCAAGGGATGGAAGTGCTGATTGATATTTCTTCAATAGACGATAAAGAATGGATGCAAATGAATTGATAGAACGAGTCCGGCGGATAGAAATAAAGACACGCGGTTTGTCCAGCAATATTTTTGCAGGACAGTATCATTCTGCTTTCAAAGGGAGAGGTATGGCTTTTTCGGAAGTTCGTGAGTATCAATATGGCGATGATGTGCGCGATATTGATTGGAATGTAACAGCTAGAATGAGCAAACCGTATGTAAAGGTCTTTGAGGAGGAACGGGAGATGACAGTCATGTTGTTAGTAGACGTTTCTTCTAGTTTGGATTTTGGTACGGTTAATCAGTTGAAAAAGGATATGGAAACAGAAATAGCTGCAACTTTGGCTTTTTCTGCAATTCAAAATAACGATAAGATTGGAGTGATATTTTTTTCAGACCAGATAGAAAAATTTATTCCTCCGAAAAAAGGGAAGAAACATATTCTATATATAATTCGTGAATTGTTGGATTTTAGGCCAAAGAGTAATCGGACTGATATAAAGATGGCAATAGAATATTTGACGAATGTATTGAAAAAACGTTGTACGGCTTTCTTGTTAAGTGATTTTATTGACAAAAATGATTTTACTAGTGCCTTGACAATAGCCAACCGTAAACACGATGTAGTTGCAATACAGGTTTATGATCGCCGGATTTCAGATTTGCCGGATGTTGGATTAATGAAGGTTCGTGATGCTGAGACAGGACATGAACAATATGTAGACTCTTCATCGAAAGCCGTTCGAAGAGCACATCATGATTGGTGGGTTGAAAGACAGGAACGGATGAATGTTTCCTTTACTAAAAGTCGTGTTGATTCCGTGTCAATTCGTACAGATGAAGATTATGTAAAAGCTTTGTTGACGTTGTTTGCAAAAAGAAATTGAGTTGGATGAAAACATTTATGAAGAATTGTTTCTATGCTATTGCATTGCTTTTTCTATGTAGCATATTGCCATTGTCCGGATGGGGGCAAAATGTAACGGTAGATGTTAAGATAGATTCGCTTCAACGTTTGGTCGGCGAACAGGCAAAAATAACATTGGAGGTAAGTTGCGGAGCAAAACAAAAAGTATTGCTTCCAAATTTCGCAGATACACTTGTAGCAGGTGTAGAAATATTGGATGTAACGAATGTTGATACCCAATATCTGAATAATAAGGAGCGTATGCTAATCACTCAAAAGTATACAATAACATCCTTTGATTCTGCGTCATATTATATACCCCCGTTTGAAGTCTTGGTTGATAGTGTTCCATATCATTCAAAAAGTTTGGTCCTGATGGTTTATCCAATGGATGTTGATGAATCAAACCCAGACGTGTTTTTTGGTCCCCAAGATATTATGCAAATACCTTTTTCTTGGGAAGATTGGAAGCCTATTATTGGGAAAGTGCTCCTGCTTGTATGTTTGATAGGTGTTTTTATATATTTGATTGCAAGGTATTCAAATGATACTCCGATTATATATATAAAGAAAACGACCCCCAAAATTCTTCCTCATGAAATAGCTATGAATAAAATAGCTCGTATAAAAGAGGAGAAAAATTGGCAAAAAGGAAAATTGAAGGAATATTATACGGAATTGACGGATGTAATAAGAGATTACATATATAATCGATATGGTTTCAATGCTATGGAGAAAACTTCGGCTGAGATTATTGAATATCTGCAACAAGGTGATAACGTCTCTATTGAAGAATTGAAACAGCTGTTTATAACCGCAGATCTTGTGAAGTTTGCTAAATTTGCTCCGTTATTAAACGAGAATGATATGAATTTAGTTACAGCTATTGATTTTGTAAATCAGACGAAGACGGAGGAAGATATGACTGAGAAGCAACCTCAAGAAGAAGTCTCGATAGACGAAAAAGGTTCACGTCTTCAGAAACGAATCTTCGGGCTGGGCATAGCTGTAGTTGTGGTCTTTATTATATTAGTTCTATCTTTTATAATAGAACATGTTTGTGACTTATTTTTCTAACAAAGTAAAACGGTGAAAAATGATATTTAAGAACGTTGAATGTTTGTTCCTATTATTGTTGCTTATACCTTATATAATATGGTATGTATTGTACAAGAAGAAAAAAGAACCGACACTACAGGTTTCTGACACACATGCTTATATAAATGCACCTAAGACTTATAAATATTATTTGTTGCATTTTCCTTTCTTATTGCGAATTATAGCTTTGACAATGTTGATATTGGTTATCGCTCGTCCGCAAACTACTGATAATTGGCAAAATACAGAAATAGAGGGTATTGATATAATGATGGCAGTGGATGTATCTACTAGTATGTTGGCACAAGATTTGAAACCTAATCGTATAGAAGCTGCAAAATCTGTAGCGGAAGAATTTATAAATGGGCGTTCTAATGATAATATTGGTTTGACTGTTTTTGCCGGTGAAAGTTTTACTCAATGTCCATTGACTACGGACCATGCAGTCTTGTTGAACTTGTTTCGGGATATAGATTGTTCTATTGCAGAGCGTGGAATGATTGATGACGGAACGGCTATCGGAATGGGAATTGCGAATGCAGTTTCTCGATTGAAAGATAGCAAAGCAAAATCTAAAGTAATAATATTGCTGACAGATGGTTCCAATAATCGAGGAGATATATCTCCATTGACAGCAGCAGAGATAGCAAAGAATTTTGGAGTGAGAATTTATACAATTGGAATAGGTACAAATAAAAAGACAGCTCCATATCCAATTCAAACCCCAATGGGGATTCAATATATTAATCAGCCGGTGGAGATTGACGAATCAACGTTGACGCAAATAGCTTCAATTTCAGATGGGGAATATTTTCGCGCAACAAGTAATGAAACTCTAAGCCGTATATATGAAGAGATTGATAAGTTAGAAAAGACTA
This sequence comes from Bacteroidaceae bacterium, assembly GCA_017472905.1. Taxonomy (GTDB): domain Bacteria; phylum Bacteroidota; class Bacteroidia; order Bacteroidales; family Bacteroidaceae; genus Phocaeicola_A. The sequence goes on along the minus strand of JAFUNW010000084.1, from coordinate 2,701 downwards.
AATTAAATGTAAAAGAGTATAGTAAAAGTCAAGAGGAATATCAGTTATTCGCTTGGATTGCTTTAATTTGCGTTATACTGGAAGTACTCTTGCGTCATTCAATTTTGAAAAGAATTCCTTAAAGAAAATATCAATATGTTTAGATTTGGAGATTCAAATTATTTATATTTATTGTGTATATTGCCTTTGCTAGTTCTCTTTTATGTTTATTCTAATCATAAACGCAGGAAGAGAATTCAAAAATATGGAGATATAAATTTATTACGCTCATTGATGCCGGATGTTTCAAATATTCGGATGAATTTAAAATTTTGGTTGACATTTTCGGCTATTGGGTTAATAATTTTAGTTTTGGCACGTCCCCAATTTGGATCAAAGTTGGAAACGGTGAAGCGTAGTGGTGTAGAAACTATCATTGCATTGGATATTTCAAATTCAATGCTTGCACAAGATGTTGTTCCAAATCGATTGGATAAATCTAAGAAATTAATTAGTAAATTGGTTGATAGCTTCACTAATGATAAAGTAGGGATGATTGTTTTTGCTGGACAAGCTTTTACTCAATTACCAATTACGACTGATTATATTTCTGCCAAAATGTTTTTGGATGCGATTGATCCTTCATTAATTGTTAGTCAGGGTACGAACATTGGAGGGGCAATTGATTTAGCGATGAAGAGTTTTACACCAAAGGAGGATATTGGGCGTGCTATTATTATTATTACAGATGGAGAAAATCACGAAGGCGGTGCAGAAGAAGCAGCAAAAGTTGCAGCAGGAAAAGGTATGCAGGTCTATGTTTTAGGTGTAGGTTCGTCTGAAGGTTCTCCAATTCTAGTAAATGGAAAGACAAACGAATTTCGGAAGGATCGTGACGGAAATGTAATCATGACACATTTGAATGAACAAATGTGTCAATCAATAGCACAAGCTGGTAACGGAGTTTATATTCGTGTTGATAATTCCAATTCAGCCCAAAGAATTCTTCAAAAAGAAATTGATAAGTTGGCGAAAGCAGACGTAGAAACAACAGTGTTCACTGAATTTGATGAACAATTTATGGTTGTAGCTTGGATTGCTTTGATTGTCTTGTTACTAGAAATGCTTGTACTAGAGCGGAAAAATCCATTATTTAAGAATATAAGATTGTTTCATTAAAAATGAGAAATATAAAATTATTATTGATAGCTTTGGGCTTATTTTTTGTTGTAGGAGCGTCTGCTTTGAGAAAAACAACAGAGTTAACAAGCAATGAGCCTGTTGCAATAAAATCATCTCAGATGGTGGATGATAGCTTGAATATAAATATAGGTAATACTTCCGCTCGAAGTTATATTCGTAGGGGGAATAAATTTTACGCTGATAGTTTGTATGAGAAAGCTGGAATTGAATATAAAAGGGCTTTAACGGTGGAACCGACCTCTATTGAAGCCTTATATAATTATGGCAATGCTTTGTTAATGAGGCAAAAAGGGGAAGAAGCTCTAAAACAGTATTCAAATGCAACTAATTTAATAAAAAAGAATGAGCTAGGAATAGCGTACAATGATAAAGATAAAGTGAGATTAGCTGATATATATCACAATATAGGTGTACTTTTACAATCAGCAAAGCAGTATGACCATTGTATAGAGGCTTATAAAAAATCGTTACGTAATGATCCTACAAATCATGAAACTCGTTACAACTTGAGCTTGGCTCAAAAAATGAAAAAAGAGCAAGAACAGCAAAAACAAGATTCTAAACAAAATCAACAAGAGCAAGAACAGCAAGAACAACAGAATTCTCAGAAAGAACAAGAAGAGCAGCAAGAACAACAAAAGCAACAGCAGCAAGATAATAGACAACCACAAATGTCTAAAGAAAATGCAGAACAATTGTTGAAGGCTGTAATGCAAGATGAGAAAGATATTCAGGAAAAAGTAAAAAAAGAGATGCAAGAGGTACAGCCTCGTAAGTTTGATAAAGATTGGTAATTTCAAAGATATAAAATTTGCAATGAGAAAAGTATTATTTCTATTTATATTATTGTTGATTAAAGGAAGTGTATATGCAGCAGATGAGATTTCTTTTATAGCATCTTCTCCTGAAGCAGTTGTGGTTGGTCAGGAATTTCGTATCATGTATACCGTGACAACACAAAAAGTAAAAGATTTTAGGACGCCTGCATTTGATGGATTTGAAGTATTAATGGGACCATCAGAGTCTCATAGGATTTCAAATATAAATGGTAATATTACTAGTAGTATTACGTATACTTTTATACTATTACCATTAAAAGAAGGAACGATAACAATTCCTGAAGCAACGATTATAGCAGATGGTAAATTAAAGAAATCTAATGAATTAAAGATAAGAGTACTTCCACCCGATCAAGGAAGTGGAGCGTCTTCTGGGCAAACTAAAAGGTCGGGACAACGTGCATCGACATTTTCTTCAAGTGGACAGGTTTCTGACAAAGATTTGTTTATTACTGCAACATTAAATAAGATGAATGTATTTGAGCAAGAGGCTCTATTGTTGACTTATAAAGTTTATTATCTTGTTAATTTGCAGCAATTAGAGATTAAGATGCCAGATTTAAATGGATTCCATTCTCAAGAAGTGAAAGTAAAACGTGAACATCCTACGTTAGAGCATTATAATGGTCGAAATTACAATTCATTGATTTGGAGTCAATATGTGCTTTATCCACAGCAGT
>JAFUNW010000083.1 GCA_017472905.1 Bacteroidaceae bacterium | reverse complement strand
TAAAGGGCAAAGGGCAGAAAAATAAATCTTGGAAGTCCGATTGCCATGAGAATTTAAAAGAAATCATTCAAGAGGCATTAGGAAAAGGGCATATCATTTGCCGAATAATGGAGAATTTAGATGCTTGATTCTTGTAATTCAGGGCAAATATCCAATCTTCACAATTAAAAGATGTTAAAAATTGTCATGCGCACAACGAGGGACAATTAAAGGGACAAAAGGTGTGTATAAAAAGAAAAGTCGCTGAAATTCAGCGACTTTTTTCTTGTCTTGGTGATCCGCCTGGGGCTCGAACCCAGGACCCCAACATTAAAAGTGTTGTGCTCTACCTGCTGAGCTAGCGAATCAATCCTTTATTGCTGTTAAGCGGGTGCAAAGGTAGTGCGTTTTTATTAATTGGCCAAACTTTTTCTGCTTTTTTTCTTAATCAAATTGAAATTCTTTAATCGCAAATTTCTTAATCAGCTGATTTTAACCCATTTGCGAATACGATCAATTAAGATTTTAATAACTACTTTTTCTTGCACCATGAAGAATTTGCTAAATAAACGACCGTTCCCACAGCTATTAACATCATTATATGTGTCCCCAAAAGAAGCTCTTTTGAGTCAAAAAACACCGGTATCCAAAGAAGAATACACACTCCCCATAATAATCCAACCATCAAAGACCGCAAACGTTTTACATTAATTTGCGCTCGTTCTTTCTCATTCGCTGTATTGTAACCGGCAATCAAGCCATCTCCTTTTCCGATGAGAATTATAATGGAAAAAAGCAGGATAATACTTGAAATTACTGCGATTATTGCTATCTTCATAATTATGATTTTATCATTCTACATATTGTCCGCAAAGATAAGAAAAAAAATCATATCATCAAAAGTTCTAAAATCATTCAAATACCAATTCTAACTGCCCTTCATCTTTTTTCTTGTTTTTGGAAGCAGGAAGAAGAAGGTTACGCACTGTGTCAGGATGTAATTCATTGATTCCACGAACATCTAATTCACCACAGGTAATGAAATACTGAGCTTTTTTCAAGACTACTCCCATTTTCTTCAGATGATACGAGGTTACACGGCCAAATCGCCGGGAGTTAACAATGAGTGTAGCTGATTTTGTCCCGATTCCCGGGACGCGTAAGATACGTTCATATTCATCTCGATTGATGTCCACAGGAAAGACCTCCGGATGTCTCAATGCCCAAGCCAACTTAGGGTCTATCGTAAGGTCTAGATTGGGAGCATTGTCATCCACAATCTCCTCCACATTGAAATGATAAAAACGTAGAAGCCAATCGGCTTGATAGAGTCTGTTCTCGCGTACAAAAGGAGATTGCTGCAAAACAGGTAAGCGAGTATCGTATGTATTTACAGGTATGTAACCTGAGTAATAGACACGCTTCATTGTGGGTCTACTATAAAGAGAAGACGATAGACGCAGGATGTCTCGATCTGTATCATTTGTTGCTCCTACAATCATCTGTGTACTCTGTCCGGCCGGAACGAAACGGGGTGCATGACGAAACTTTTTGCGCTCTTCCCGGCTCTCCAACACGCCTTGTTGAATGAACTTCATGGGTTGATATACACTCTGGAAATTTTTCTCCGGTGCAAGAAAACGAAGCGAATCTTCATTGGGTATTTCTATATTCACACTCATACGATCTGCATAGAGCCCTGCTTCATTTACCAATTCGCGACTAGCTCCCGGAATACTTTTCAAATGGATATACCCATTGAAACGATGAATAGTACGCAAATCTTTGGCGATGCGTACCAAGCGTTCCATAGTGTAATCCGGATTACGGACTACTCCCGAGCTAAGGAATAGTCCTTCGATATAGTTTCTACGATAAAATTCCATTGTCAGCTCCACCAATTCCGTTACCGATAAAGTGGCACGCGGAATATCATTGGTTCGCCGGTTAATGCAGTAAGCACAATCATACATACAATGGTTGGTAAGCATCACTTTCAACAACGAGATACACCGACCGTCTTCAGAAAAACTATGGCAAATACCGATTCCTCCTACTGTATTACCAACTCCACAAGTCTCTCCATCTTTTCGATTGGAACGCACTGTTCCGCTCGAAGAACACGACACATCATATTTTGCCGATTCTGTAAGTATCCGGAGTTTTTCAAGTGTTTTCTCTGTCATGACCGATTCGATGTTATCAGGAGATTGGTACTGGAATGAGTTTTATGCTAGCGCAAATTTAGATAAAAGCTTTCGATTATATGCCATCCGGAATAAAGAATTCTATTTCTTTAAAGAAAAAATGAAACGGATTTATGGATTAATAAAAATAATAAACTATATTTGCACCGTCCTAAAATGATAACAGTCTTTAATTTAGCTATTTATCATTTTAGAATAATTATATTAATTTTCTAAATCTGAATTTACATGAAAAGTATTTTGAAAAGCCTCTTCATTGGAGGATGTTTGATTCTCCCGATAGCAGGAATGAGTCAAAACAGCGAATCCAAAACGCAAGACCCTCGCGGAGTATATAAGTTGACTACAATCACTTCAAATGGAATTGTACAATACGCTCCTTTCGACCAATATAAGATATGTACGGACAGCGTGTCCCTCACGGTGGCGGTTAACGACAACGGTCTTTTTCGTATTTCAAATGCCGATAAAGTCATTCTAAACTATACAGGCGAAGAAGTTAAAGGAGAAAATGATACCAGTACCAAGATCTACGATAGCGATGATAAAGGATTTACTCTAAAATGGTGGAGTGAGATTAAAAATCATATACTGTTCCCCTACCGCGATTGGTGTATAGAGAAATATCAAGTTGGCGAATATTCTTCTACCGCATCCAAAATATTTTCTGCGTTAATGACCGTTCAAGAGAGAGATAAAAAGAATGACCTTATCGGAACTTGGCGTGTATTAGGCCGTATGGACGAACTGCGCGATGTAAAGGAGCAATTGAAAAGCATGTACGAAAAGAATCCAACAGCTAAACCAAACAACAATTTTGTTATCTTTTTGCCTGATTGCTTAGTTGATGTATCCGGTGTTTGTTTGAACGTATCGTATGAAGGTAAGAAGTCGATTAAAACAGGAGGTGTAACCCAACGAATCAAATGGTTGAAAAAAGATCTGATAGCTATCGAATTTAAGAAAGGATATCAAATTGATTATACAGTTTACGAACGAGTTACCGGCGATGTGCCTATCATAAGCTACATTGCTGACAGGTTTGTAAAATAACCTACTAAAAAGCCAACGACCGCAATCGTTGGCTTTTTAATTATCTTCCTCTGACAATCTTTTTTATATCATTCAATTTATTCAATGCTTCGATCGGAGTAAGGTTATTTACATCCAAGTGTAATATCTCATCGCGAATTTGACAAAGAACTGGATCATCCAATTGGAAAAAACTGAGCTGCATTCCGTCTCGACTATCTGCAATCTCGTCCATATTTTTTGTATTAACTCCTTGCTGTCGATTTTCTTTTTCCAATTGTTTTAGAATTTGTCCGGCTCGTTTCACAATGCTTTTGGGCATACCGGCCATTTTAGCCACATGAATACCGAAGGAATGTTCGCTACCTCCACGCTCCAATTTTCGTAAAAAAATAACTTTGTTCTCCACTTCACGCACAGAAACGTTGTAGTTCTTGATGCGCGAGAAGGAGTTTTCCATTTCATTCAATTCGTGATAATGTGTAGCGAAAAGTGTGCGTGCCTTACATTTGGGATGTTCATGTATATATTCCACAATGGCCCATGCTATGGATATGCCATCATAAGTAGAAGTTCCCCGTCCCAATTCATCAAACAATACCAGACTACGCGAAGAGAGGTTGTTTAAGATATCGGAAGCTTCATTCATCTCCACCATAAACGTAGACTCACCGACAGAAATGTTGTCGCTGGCTCCTACACGGGTGAATATTTTATCTACCAATCCGATACGTGCACTTTCCGCCGGGACGAAGCTACCGATTTGTGCCATCAATGTGATGAGAGCCGTTTGTCTTAACAATGCCGACTTACCTGCCATATTCGGACCGGTTATGATGATAATCTGTTGCTTTTCGCTATCCAGCAATACATCGTTGGCTATATATTTTTCCCCAACCGGCATTTGTGTTTCAATGACGGGATGCCGACCTTGACGAATATCCAAGACATCGCTATCTTCCACTGTCGGACGGATATACTTATTATCTCTTGCAATTGTGGAGAACGAGAGCAGACAGTCCAAACGAGCCAATTGATTAGCGTTGATTTGAATGGCCGGAATAAATTCCGATACTGCAAGGACCAATTCATTGAAGAGCCTGGTTTCCAATACAATAATCTTTTCTTCGGCTCCCAATATCTTTTCCTCATACGTCTTCAGCTCTTCTGTAATGTATCGCTCGGCGTTTACCAATGTCTGCTTCCGTATCCATTCGGGTGGAACTTTATCCTTATAGGTATTCCGTACCTCCATGTAATATCCGAAAACATTGTTGTAGCTGATTTTCAAACTTTGGATTCCGGTATTCTCTATTTCGCGCTGTTGCAATTGCAACAGATAGTCTTTTCCGGAATAGGCAATCCGCCTCAACTCATCCAGTTCCTCACTTACATGATCTGCAATCACATTTCCTTTGTTAACCAACAAGGGTGGATCGTTTTTTACCTCACGAGCTATTCGATCGCGTATGGATTGACACAAATGGAGTTGCTCGCCTATCCGATTCAGGCTCTCATTTTGGGCCTCCATACACCATTTTTTAATAGGTTCAATGGCTTGAAGAGCTATTTTCAGCTGAACTATCTCGCGAGGAGAGACTCTTCCTACGGCCACTTTGGAAATGATTCGTTCCAAATCGCCGATACGCGACAAGTGTTCGGCTATCTCCTCTCTACACTCCGGCTCCCGAAAGAAATACTCTACGACATCCAAACGTTCGTTTATCAGCTTCTCGTTTTTCAAGGGAAACACCATCCATCGCTTGAGCATGCGTGCCCCCATCGGGCTGATGGTACGGTCTATCACATCCAACAGCGAACTTCCCCCTTCATTCATGCTGTTAACCAGTTCCAGACTATGCACCGTAAACTTGTCTAGTCGAACATAGCGATCTTCTTCAATGCGCGACAAGGAGGTGATGTGTCCGATTTGAGTGTGTTGTGTAATCTCCAAATAGTGTAAGATGGCTCCCGAAGCGATGATTCCGCTCTTCAAGTGTTCCACACCAAAGCCCTTCAGGTTCTTGGTTTCAAAGTGCTTCAAGAGTTTCTCTCGGGCAGCTAGTTCTGTAAAAATCCAATCGTCCAGCTCAAACGTAAAGAATTTGCTGCCGAAGTTTCCTTCAAACATGGCTTTTTTCCCTCGCTCAAAAAGAACTTCCTTAGGTGCGAAATTGCCCAAAAGTTTATCGATGTAGTCTGTCGGCCCTTCTGCAGTCAAGAACTCGCCGGTAGAAATGTCCAGAAAAGCCACACCGCACAGACTCTTATTGAAATGTACGGCTGCCAGGAAATTATTCTCTTTGTGGCTGAGTACATTGTCCGAAATAGCCACACCGGGAGTCACCAACTCGGTGATGCCCCGCTTGACCAACTTTTTTGTAAGTTTCGGGTCTTCCAACTGGTCACAAATAGCCACACGCTTACCGGCCCGAACAAGTTTGGGCAAATAGGTATCAAGGGCATGATGAGGAAATCCGGCCATTTCCGGATTGGCCTGTCCGCCGTTGGAACGTTTGGTCAGCGTAATACCTAATATTTCAGACGCAATGATGGCGTCCTCACTATATGTTTCATAAAAATCCCCACATCGAAATAGCAAAACAGCATCCGGATGTTTGGCTTTCAAATCCATAAACTGTTTCATCATGGGGGTTAAAGTCGCTTCTTTTGCCATATATCATCTCTGTTTCATGGAGCAAAGATAATGTAAACCGAGTGGAGGACAAAATAAAATCCTTTATTTTTAATTTCCGAAGTACTAAACCTCTTCCTCCAATTCACTGCCACAATGTTTGCAAAAGCGAGCATTCTCTTCGTGTCCGATTCGATGGCAATTGGGGCAGGCCCGTTGATCTTTTCTGTGATATTCTTTTATCATGGAAGCCGAAACAATACCCGTAGGCACAGCAATGATGGTATATCCCAAGAGCATAACTACAGCCGAAAGAAAACGCCCCAAAGGAGTAATGGGAGTAATATCACCATATCCAACGGTTGTCATGGTAACAATAGCCCAATAGACACTGGTGGGAATGTCGGTAAAAGCAGTATCGGGATGTCCGCTTTCAACCATGAACATCAGCGTGCCGATGCTGACTACCAGGATGACAACAAAAAGAAAGAAAACCAGAATTTTATTGAAACTCTTCCGCAAAGAGAGCAGCAACAGATGACCTTCTTCCAAGAAATCGAAAAGCTTAAAGACACGGAATACGCGAATCAAACGGAACGAGCGCAAGACAATGGCAAAACGAGCTGTACTGAAGAAGAAACCCAAATACATCGGGAGGATAGAGATCAAATCGATGATACCGAAAAAGCTACGAGCGTATGCTTTGGGGGCTGGAGAGCAATAAAGCCTAGCCAGATACTCCAAAGTAAAAAAGAGCGTAAAGCAATACTCGAATACCACTAAAATGGTCTCTAACCAAGGAGTCGTCACCAGACTGTCGCATATCGTAATTATCACACTCAGCAGAATACAGCCAATTAGGGCTACATCGAAAGTCTTTCCCCAAAAAGTATCACTTTCGAAAATAATTTCATAGAGTTTCTTTTTCAACACCTCGTTGTGCAAAAAGCGCTCCCAACGTTCTTTCAACGAAATTTTTGCCATAAACATATCATTATTTTCGTCCGAAATCGGCAGGCACTTCACCCCAGCGACTTGTTTCCCATTTCACTATGGGAGTATCGTATTCGTTTTCAGCCAACCATTTTTCCGCTCGGGCGATGAGTTGGTGAAGTTCTTCGGTACGTGAGGTATGCTCCAACTTCGTCTTGCATTTTTTCTTCTGTACCCATCCGATGGCGTTCCTGCTATCGGAATAGATGGTCATCTTCAGTCCACGCTGTTTCAACAGAGCCAAAGCATGCACTATCGCAAGAAACTCCCCGATGTTATTGGTTCCATACAAAGGACCCAAATGAAAAATTTCCTGTCCGGTACGCAAATAAACGCCTCGATATTCCATCGGACCGGGATTGCCGCTACAAGCAGCGTCTACAGCCAATGCATCAGAAAGTACTTCGGAAGGAAGTGGAAGCACCGTATCGGTTCGATAAGCAGGCGGATTAGAGGGTTGAACCATCTCATTCCGGTTACTTTTCTTTTTCGGGGAAAAATAAGAATAGGCCGGAGAGTTGTATGCCTCTTCAGCCTCTTCTTTCGTTGAGAATGATTTATAGAGCGCGGAGTCGTAACCGTGAACCTGTTGTTTGCATTCGGTCCAAGATGTGTAGATTCCGGGATTCACTCCTTTCCAAACAACATAAAATTTCGGTTTCGCCTTACTCATGCTATTCTACTTCTTCATTTACATGCGTTCGGGAACTTCAATGCCCAACAAGTCCATGCCCGTACGAACAACCTTGGCTACGTTGGCAGAGAGAGACAGACGGAATGTCTTCACAGTCTCGTTCTCTTCGCGCAAGATGCTGTAGTCGTGATAGAACTGGTTGTACTCTTTCACAAGTTCGTAGCAATATTTGGCAATACCCGAAGGACTGTAATCGATTCCTGCTTGCTTGATTACGGCCGGGAACTCAGCAAGCATTTGGATGAGCGCCTCTTCTTTTTCACTCAATTGGATGTCAGCCGTAAGCTGTTCAGGAATATTCACGCCGGCTTCCTGTGCCTTGCGAAGTACGGAACAGATTCGTGCATGGGTATATTGAATGAACGGTCCGGTGTTTCCGTTGAAATCAATGGATTCTTTGGGATTGAAAGTCATGTTCTTTCGGGCATCCACTTTGAGAATAAAATACTTCAAGGCTCCCAATCCTACCATGCGTGCAATGTTGTCGGCCTCCTCTTGCGTCAAGCCATCCAATTTGCCTAACTCCCGGCTGGTCTCCTTGGCTGTGTTGATCATCTCTTCCATCAAGTCGTCTGCATCCACAACCGTACCTTCGCGGCTCTTCATTTTTCCTTCGGGAAGTTCCACCATTCCATAAGAGAAATGCACAAGGTCTTTTCCCCACTCGAATCCCAGCTTATCCAATAGGATGGAAAGAACCTGAAAGTGATAGTTCTGTTCGTTGCCCACCACATAAATCATTTTGTCGATGGGATAATCCTGGAATCGAAGTTTGGCCGTACCGATGTCTTGCGTCATGTAGACAGAAGTTCCGTCTCCACGCAGCAACAGTTTGTGGTCCAGTCCTTCGGCTGTGAGATCGGCCCATACAGATCCGTCTTCTTTCCGATAGAAGAATCCTTTTTGCAACCCCTCTTCTACTTTTTCTTTTCCCTCAAGATAGGTTTGCGATTCATAATAGATTTTGTCGAAACCGACCCCCATCATTTTATATGTCTCGTCAAATCCGGCATAAACCCAATTATTCATCTTCTCCCACAAAGCGCGAACTTCGGGGTCATTAGCCTCCCACTTAACCAACATTTCGCGAGCTTCTTTCATTAACGGACTTTCAGCCTTCGCCTTCTCTTCGGCTTCTTCGGCATTCAGCCCCTCCGCCATATATTGAGCAGCCAATTCTTTCACTTCGGCTTTGAAATGTTTATCGAAAGCTACATAGTAGTCGCCAATCAAGTGATCGCCTTTCTTCCCGGACGATTCGGGAGTCTCTCCTTCGCCATATTTCAACCACGCCAACATGCTTTTGCAAATGTGAATGCCCCGATCGTTAACAATGTTGGTCTTTACCACTTTGTTTCCGTTTGCTTTGACGATATTTGCCAAAGCATGCCCCAAGAGGTTGTTGCGCACATGTCCCAAATGGAGCGGTTTGTTGGTGTTGGGCGAAGAATATTCAATCATGACCAACGGTGAATTTTCGTTCGCTTCGGTAATTCCATATTGTGCATCGGAATGAATTTCGTTCAGAAGTTCTATCCAACAAGCCGAAGAAACGGTCAGGTTCAAGAAGCCTTTGATTACGTTATAGTCCGCTATTGCCGGTTCGTTCTGCTTCAGGTATTCGCCTATTTCCTGTGCAGTCTGTTCCGGTCCCTTACGGGAAAATCTCAACAGAGGGAAAACAACCCATGTCAGATGACCCTGAAATTCTTTTTTGGTCTTCTCCAATTGCACTTGGCTTTCGCTAATTTCCTGTCCATACAGATTCTTCACTGCATGAATGGCAGAAGCAATGATTTTATCTTCTATTTTCATTCCGTTTTCTTTTTTAAGGTGATCTTGCTATTCTCTCCTATAACAAACAGTAGAAGCACACCCTTGGTTAATAATCTATGGAGATTTCCATCCCGCATCTTTCATTTTTTGAATTCTGCCGACAAAGATACAACAAAGAAACGAAAGAGAACACGAAATGCAGAAAAGTTGTTGATTTTCCTTAGTCAACAGGGGTAATCAAAGACAGGATGAGCAGACGCAAACACGTTGGAGAAAGAAGGGGAGAAAGTTAAGCTTGCTCCCAAAATCGGCGAGTCGCAAAAACAAATTTGCGTACTTACAAAACGAGACCCTACTGCTTTTCCGTCATGTATGCCCAATAACGGACGGGCATGTCTTTACGCTGTTTGCGTAAGTTAAGCCGTTCTTTAATACACACAGCCTTGAAATAGGTACGCCACAACTCCTGAAAAAGCATTTCATCCTCAGCCATCAGCTCGGCAGGAAGCTTACCGGTGCGTGGGTCAAAAGTTCGTCCGTCTTCTGTAATGGTAATTTCGGTCACTTCGCTTCCATTGTAGTAGCATCCGTAGTCGCGCCGAACATCATAGATAATCCAAGGTTGGTCGGCAAAGCGGTCTTGAAAGTGTGGAATAATAAGAGGAATCACATTGAAATCGGGACGGATAAGGGAAAAATAGGTCCCGTCCTTTGCCTTTTGGAAGCGAACAAACTGCATCATTCGCAACCGCTCATAGCGAACACGCCGAAAGGTATCGGTCACGAATCGCACATCGTCATCCGTAAAGAATGTCTCAATACTCCTATCCGCTCTCACTGCCTTACATATATTATTAAACAGATGCAAATCCAATTCCGGAAGTTCGGATAGATAACTGACCGTGAGCATTGTCAATGCACGTCCGGAAAGTTTCTTTTCCAAAGCCTTCCATACACGTCCGGCTTTCTCTGTGTCCGTTACAACTGTATAGACTCCCTCATGAAACAACGGCAACGGTTCTCCTTCGCCCAACAATGCTCCGGGGAACTCCTTGCGAACAAAGGCTTCAAACACCGAAGTGAGCAATCCATCGAATGTTCGGTCATACAGAAAAGTGGTAGTGGTCACCGGATTCATATCGGAACGGAGTTTCTATTTTGTACATCAGAATATTCACAAGGCAAAAGTAGTGAGATTCTTCGGAATAATAGTCTGACACACCCGTTTCTTTTCATAAAAGAAGAAAAAAGAGACTCTTGTACCGACCTAAAAAGGGGTGTTTTTCATTTTTACACCATTTTTTTTCGTTTTTATTTGGTAGTTTCGTAGAAGCAGCGTATCTTTGCACCGCTTTTTAACAGAAAGCAGCCGATGATTGGACTATGGTGTAATGGTAGCACAACAGGTTTTGGTTCTGTTTGTCTAGGTTCGAATCCTGGTAGTCCAACCAAAAAAGAAGCAGGCGCACACGAAAGTGTATGCCTGCTTTTCTTTTAGCCATCCCCTTACTTTCACTCTCCTATTTCCCAATATCGCTCATCAGACTATAGAACATTTATATTGACTTTTCACATCTACATTCGTGAAATCAAATTAAGAGAGTCAAAATACATTTTTTGTTTAGGGCACAAAGACACAGAGTCACAAAGAATTTTCCCAATCAGATAATCTAGGACTTATGAAAGTACTCTGTGTCTCCGTGTCTCTATGTTTTATAAAAAGTCAATCATGACACCTACTTAACAAAAATCTTCTTAAATTTCAGGGATTTTATTTCACACGGATGGTTATCTTGCCGCTCTTTACCCCTTTGGCTGTGGCTGTAAGAACAAGCTCACCGGCCGACTCTCCCGCTTGTACGATAGCCGTAAGCTGACCGCTGAAAGCCGGCATCTGTGGCAAATGAAATTGCCTCAAGCAAGTAGCATCTCCATTTGCGGCTGCCCGAAATTTTCCTGCACCTTTTACACTAAACTTTATGTCGCGACTATCTGTAGGACACAGATTACCATCTTTATCAACCACACGAACCGTCACGTATGCCAAATCTTTCCCATCTGCCTGCAATTCGGTGTGACGACTAACCAATTCCAAATGATGAGGTTTCCCTGCCGTATAAAGGGATTTTTCTTCTGCCTTGTTTCCCTCTTTATCATAAGCAACCACCCGAAGTTCGCCCGGCTCATAAGTCGTGTTGTACCACATCAAACGATAGCGTTTCAACACCTCGGGATCATAAATCTTTCCAACTCCTTTCGGTGTGTTGGTGGCTTTCTTCAATCTTCCTTGGCTTTTTCCGTTGATAAACAATTCAGCTTCGGGATAGGAAGTGTAAACAAATACCGGAATGGTATCTCCCTCTCGTCCCCCCCAATTCCAATGGGGAAGAATGTGTAGTGTTGAAGAGTTTGTATTCCAAACACTCTTATACAAATAATAGCGATCTTTCGGCAAGCTGGCCAAGTCTATGATACCGAACATCGAACTATGGTTCGGCCAAGCATCTGTATCATACGGTGACGGTTCACCCAGATAATCGAATCCGGTCCAAACAAATTGTCCCATCGTCCACTCATGATCTTCGGCCAATGCAAAATCGACATCAGGGACATTGCTCCAACTGCAATATTCAAGGTCGTATCCCGTACATTGATGATCATCATACATGGCTTGTGCTTTTAATTTGGCCGGTAATTTATAAACACCGCGTGAACTTACGGTTGAGGCCGTTTCACTTCCTAACAGGAATCCCTGCGGCAATTTGTCGTATCCCTCCAAATAACGATGTGTACGATAATTAAAGCCGGCCACGTCCAATCGAGCGGCAAATCCATTTTTCAATACACAATCTACCCGATCCATTCCGCAAGTGACAGGACGTGTAGCATCTTCGCGATGACAGATGTCTTGCAAAAAAGCTGCGACCTCGCCTCCTTGTGCACTGCATTGAGTCGGCACTTCGTTTCCTATACTCCACATGACAACACTTGGATGATTGCGGAAGTTATGCAACATGTTCACCATATCTTTCTCGGCCCACTCCTTGAAATAACGATGATATCCGTTCTCGCATTTGGCTACATCCCATTCATCAAACGGCTCTACCATGACCATCAATCCCATCTCATCGCATAATTCCACCAACTCCGGAGCTGGCATATTGTGAGCTGTACGCACCGCATCGCAGCCCATCTCTTTCAACAATTCCAATTGATGGCGCAAAGCTTTCACATTGATAGCGGCACCAAGCGGTCCTAAATCGTGATGGTTACAGACGCCCTTAAATTTACGGCGCTCACCGTTCAGATAGAATCCGCGCTCTGCAACGACCTCAATGGTTCGTATTCCAAAACGGGTTTTATAGCTATCCACTTCTGTTTCTCCTTGATTCACCTTCGTTACAGCGGTATATAAGGTTGGAGATTCCGGACTCCACAATTCGGGATGCTGAACCAACATATTTTGTTCTACAACCACCGTATCTTTCGTAGCCTTCAATACCGTACTCTTCATTCCAACCTCTTTTTGTTCTTTATCGTATAGTACAGTCTTAACGGTTAAGTTGGTTCCTCTACGTGTTGCGATTTTCGTTTGCAATCGTACGGTAGCAAAATTATCCTCTACGTGTGGAGTTGTGATGTAAGTCCCCCATACCGGAATGTGTGTTCGGTGAGTAGTTATAAGATGTACATGGCGATAAAGCCCCGCCCCCGGATACCAACGTGAAGACTGTTCACGGTTTTCCAAACGAACAGAAAGAAGGTTTTCTTTTCCATCTTCATTGATTAAATCTGTAACATCACAATGAAAAGCATTGTATCCGCATGGCCAAAAGATAGCTTCTTGACCATTTACGTATACGCGAGCCTCACTCATTGCTCCATCAAAGAGCAAAGAAACACGTCTGTCTTTCGAAAAGTCTTGCACATCAAAATGAGTGCGATACCAACCAACTCCGGTATAAGGCAATCCTCCGGAACGTCCGGTTTTCCACGTTGCGACTTTCTCCCCATTTTGTGTAACTGCAACTTTCTGCAGGTCATGTTTACGGTCAAATGGTCCGTATATGGCCCAATCATGAGGAACAGTCACATTTTGCCAATGACTATCATCGTAATTGATTTGCATCGCTTCCGGAGAATCCCGATGAATAAATTTCCAATTCTTTTCAAGCGACACTTCGCTACGTTGTGCCTGTAGCGAAAACAAAGGTGCACAACAAAAAATCATGCACAAGAATAAGTTTCTCATTTGTAACATAATATTAATGGTCTAATCAACGCCGACAAATATACAAAAAAAGCGTTGTTTTATGTTTTTATATGAATAAAAGATTCGAGGTTCACCGCATCGATGAACCTCGAATCTTTTTACTATTCTTTTTTAGTCCACGTAGAACCATCAATCTTTCTTCGGATTGTTATTTCTGCGCTCAGGACGTTCGCGGCGAGCAGGACGCTCCACATAATCCGCAGGTTTCTCCATCAATACACGATGTGAAAGTTTGAATTTTCCGGTTTTAGGATCTATATCCAAAAGTTTCACTTCAATGTCATCACCCTCTTTGATACCTGCTTCTTCTACTGTTTCCAGACGTTTCCAGTCTATCTCAGATATATGGAGCAAACCATCTTTACCGGGCAAGAACTCAACGAAACAACCATAAGGCATTACACTGCGAACTTTACCGGTATAGACTTCTCCGATTTCGGGAATAGCAACGATTGCCTTTATCTTGTTGATTGCCGATTCGATGCATTGCTTGTTAGTTCCTGCAACCTCAATCTTTCCTACTCCATCAATCTCGTCAATGGTAATTGTGGCTCCGGTCTCTTCTTGCATGGATTGGATAATCTTTCCGCCCGGGCCAATCACTGCTCCGATAAATTCTTTCGGGATAGTCATTGTTTCAATACGGGGAGCATGCTCTTTCAATTCAGCACGAGGCTCAGCGATACATTCTGTAATCTTATTCAAAATGTGTTCGCGTCCGGCTTTCGCCTGCAAGAGAGCTTTCTCCAAAATCTCGTATGACAAGCCATCAACCTTAATATCCATTTGAGTAGCAGTAATACCATCGCGAGTTCCGGTTACCTTAAAGTCCATGTCACCCAAATGATCTTCATCACCGAGAATATCGCTCAATACAGCATATTTCTCCTCTCCGGCATTCTTGATAAGTCCCATCGCTATACCGGATACAGGTTTTGTCATTTTAACACCGGCATCCATCAATGCCAATGTTCCGGCACATACGGTAGCCATAGAAGATGAACCGTTTGATTCCAATATATCGGAAACTACCCGTACTGCATAAGGATAATCTGCCGGTATTTGTCCTTTCAATGCACGCCATGCCAAGTGACCGTGACCGATTTCACGACGGCCTACACCGCGCTGTGCCTTAGCTTCACCTGTAGAGAAAGGAGGGAAATTATAGTGCAACAAGAAACGTTCCTTGTGTT
>JAFUNW010000082.1 GCA_017472905.1 Bacteroidaceae bacterium | reverse complement strand
TGACATTTTTGTACCACTTCGGCTATCAAACACAAAGTTTCCTCGTCCAATTCAAGAGCCGAGCCGGAATTTATCACATCCAACACCCCATAAACTCCCGTCACTTTCTCCAATATCGGACGGTTTACTTCATACGGATGTGAACTTACATCGGTATGATAATCACAAAACGTACATTGCTTCCAACGACATCCGGTACCTTGGAGCAAAACAAACTCACGAGGAAACTTAGTATGAATCAATGAATAACGTTCCATTCGGCAACATCAGTTTGAATTTTTTAACCGCAACATTTCTTCTATCCATCGAACTGCTGCATATGCCATCGGAGTACCGAAAAAAGCCTCTATAAACAATTTGGAAAAATATTGAAAAAGAATCATCATCCAAAGGTCGTGCGTAGAAACCACTCCGGCAAAAGCTATCAAAACGAAAGGCAATGTATCGGCCAAATAGCCCACCATAGAGCTACCAATGGTACGCAACCAGAAAAAACGCCCGTCAGTCCACTGCTTAATGCGTTCCATCAACCAAGCATTAGACAACTCTCCACATAAAAAACCAACCAATGAACCTAAGACAATACGTGGCACGTATGTAAACACTTGATTGTATGCCTCCGCTGTTCCTGATAGATAATCGGGCGAAGGCATCCATACACCCAACTGGGTACACAATACCAACACGATATTACACAAGAAAGTAATCCAAATGATTTTACGGGCAGTACGATACCCCCATATTTCTGTCAATACATCGCCCAACATATAGGCAAAAGGAAATGTGACGGTTCCTGCATCAAAATAGAACCAGCCGAAAATGCTGATCACCTTCACGGCCATAATATTAGACACTAAATAAAGCGTAACAAAAAGAGCGGTTACAACCATCAACGGAGTATGGCTCACCTCCACTCGGTTTTTGAAAGGGTTTTCCGATACCTTATTCATAAAAATTTATTTAATGAGAACGTATCCTCTGTTAATCATACAATCATACCGTACCAATTTGTCGGTCTGCAAAAGGCCGTTCAGAATCTGCCTATTCCGAATCAGAAACTTTCGAAGCGCAAAGATAGTACAAAGCTCAAAATGTGCCAAACAATGGAAAATAAAAAAGGGAAACAATCATTCATAATGCATAGCAATTAGCTGATAATCAATTCTGTTAGTATGAAAGGAAAGCTTTATGAAGTTTTAAAGAAAATCCATCCTTTCCTTCTCGGATTATCCCAATTGCAAGCCGTAGATATATTTTCTACAAAAGCAGAATAAATCTGCAGTGCAACAAACTTCCGTCCACAGTGCAGCAGATTCTCGTCTGCAGTACAGCAAAAAATACTCTGCAGTGCAGCAGATTTTCATGAGCAAGCCGCAGATTCTTAAATCAACCCAACCTCGCCTTTTTTTATCCGACTTATTTCTAAGAAAGTATCCTTCAAATAAGTTTTAACGTCATTTCATACACATTGTATCCTTTCATCGTACCAAGCTGATTTACTGAAGAATATAAAAGAAAATAAAACTTCTATTTTACATACTCATACTATTATTCCTAATTTATCCTCAAAAAGTCTGAAGAAAGTCTCATATCATAGGATTTAGCTGAGAATCAAGCAATTTCAGTATACAAATAGTATCTTCTCAAACGGAATCACCAATTTGCAAAAAGAGATACGAAAAAAAGAAAGAATGAATTTAAAAAAACGAAGAAAAAATAGGAATTTTGTCTCAATTAATAAATTTTAACTTGGGGGGGGTAATTTCTTTGCATTCTTTTATACTTTTGCCAGCAAAAACTTCTCGGAAGAGGAGGAAAAGAAAGAAAATATTTAACTCAATCAGATTTATTGCTTTATGTCACAAAACAAAACAGTTGTTCCCGGAATGGAGGGAAATGGAAATTCTTATGGTAATAACAACTCTTCTACTGATTTTTATTCCAGAAACCAACATAGCAGAAGTACGAGTAAAGGAACTATTGTTCCCGGAATGGAACAAGCAAACGGAGCTTCCGGAGCAGGAGCACAAAGTAACTACGGAGGAATGATGGGAGGACGTCCCCAAAAACAATCAAATAAACCGGTTGCCGGATTTTTATATTCAATCTCTCGTCAAGGAATCGGAGAATATTGGCCACTCTATCAAGGACAAAATACCATTGGTAGCTCTCCTGAATGTGACATCCGCTTACAAGAAGGAACGGTCTCTGGAGAACACGCCGTTATCGTTGTTCGAAAAATGAGAAATCCCGAAAAAACAATTGCTTCTATCAGCGATACTCGTTCCACGAATGGTACAATGGTGAATGGTGAAAGTTTAGGATTTTCAGCGATGGAATGTTTCAACGGTGACATTCTTACCATTGGTCTAAACTACGAACTGGTTTTAATGCTTATTGATGTCAATGCTTTGGGACTAAAAGTTGCTGAAAACTTTGTTCCTATTGAAGAAGAGCAAGATTTTCAATCAAACAATGATATGTATAACCCAGAGTATACCAACAACGGAGCAATGAACGACATGTATCCTCCACAATTCAACAACTCATACAACGGATACCAAGGAGGATACTCTGCAGACGGAACTGTTGGAATGGATGGAGGAAACAACATCAATTCCGGAGGAACAATCGGAATGTAATACTTACACATTATTATATATGGCAATCATCAAGCTACAAGGAGAAACAGAATACAGAAAAGGAATCTATTACGAATTTGATTCCTCAGACCGTCCTTTAGGAGAAGGAGGAATGGGAAAGGTTTACAAAGGAAGATGCATCAATGAGCGAACCGGAGCATCACAAGTTGTAGCTATCAAATTCATGTATAGCGATTTGCCCGAACATGCTATCGAACGAGCCAGACGTGAAGCCTCTATACGACTTCACAATGACAATTTGGTGGAAATGTTAGGCTTTATTGAAACATCCGAGAAAAACGTCATTGGAGAAACCATTAAGCGGTATCACGTTGTCAGTGAATTGCTCGAAGGAGTGGTGCTTGACGACCTGATTCAAGGAAAAACAACCGATCAAAATGGTCGTCTTATTCCTTTTGCAGAAAAACTCTATCTCGATTACCAAAACAATCCATTCAAATTTGCAATCAGTGTCATACAAAATATTCTTTCCGGAATCATGGCATTGCACGATGCAGGATATATCCATCGCGATATAGACCCTA